>DATFRE010000372.1:0-4904 GCA_035263545.1 Dongiaceae bacterium | reverse complement strand
TGCACGGCCTGGCTGGTCATAGAGAAGGCACCGGAGATGACGGCCTGGGAGGCGATGATCGTGGCGGCTGAGGCGAGGACCACCATCGGGATCAGGGCCCAGGTTGGAAAGACGCGATAGAAGGGATTGTCCACGGCCGCTGGATCGTCCAGGAGATGCGCGCCCTGGCCGAAATAGTTCAGCAGCAAAGCGGGGAAGACGAGATAGAGCCAGGCCCGGCTGATCGCCTTGCGCCCGAAATGCCCCATATCGGCATAGAGCGCCTCCGCCCCGGTCACCGCCAGAACGACCGCGCCCAGCAGGACGAAGCCCTTCCAGGGATGGCTCACCAGGAGATGAGCGCCCCAGAGGGGATTGAGCGCCTCCAGGATCAGTGGGCGGCGGATGATCTCGTGGAGCCCGGCGAGGGCAAGGCACGCGAACCAGAGGGCGGTGATCGGCCCGAAATAGCGGCCCACGGCACTGGTGCCGTGGCGCTGGAAGGCGAAGAGGCCGAGGAGCAGCGCGACCGTCAGCGGCAGGACCCACTCCTCGAGCCCGGGGGTGACGACCTTCAGGCCTTCCACCGCCGAGAGCACCGAGATGGCCGGCGTGATGACGCCGTCGCCATAGAAGAGTGCCGCCCCTGCCATGCCGGCGCCGAGCACCAGGGCGGCAAAGCGTGCATCCTTCTTCACCCCGCGCAGCGCGAGCGCGGTCAGTGCCAATATGCCGCCTTCGCCGCGATTGTCCGCCCGCATGACTACAAGGACGTATTTCAGCGTGACGACGATTATCAGCGACCAGACGATGAGCGACAGAATGCCCATGACGCCGGCATGCGTGACATCACCGGTCTCGCTCATGCAGATCTGCATGGTGTAGAGGGGCGAGGTGCCGATATCGCCGAAGACGACGCCGAGCGCCCCCAGCATGAGATTGTGGGTCCGGGTCTCATCGCCATGCAATGCCCGCGAAGGCGCAGCCGATGCGGCTGTCGCTTGCGGGGTCATCCCTTGCGAGGCGGGGGCGCTGTCGCTCTTGTTCATGCTACGAGGTCGCGCAGAAGGGTGTCGCGGCTCGCCGCCACATCGTGGAACTAGAACATATCATCGGTTAGATAAGATCCATGCCTGGCTTGCGGGACAGGCGTTGCAATCGAGATCAGCGGTCGTCTTGCAGCCGGTAACCGACCCCGGCTTCGGTCAGAATATGCCTCGGCCGCTCGGGATCGGCCTCCAGCTTCTGGCGCAGCTGACGTATGTAGACGCGCAGATACTGGATGTCGCCCCCGGCTTCAAGCCCCCACACCTCGCGAAGCAGATGCCGGTGCGTGAGGACCTTGCCGGCATGTATCACAAGCTGTTGTAATATATCATATTCTTTCGGCGAAAGTTTGACCTCCTGGTCGCCCACGGTGACAATTCGCCTCACGAGATCGACGGCCAGGTCACCGCTGCGGAAAACCGGGCGGCTGCCCTGCTCCTGCAGCCGGTGGCGGAGCGCCGTTCGCATTCGGGCCATCAGCTCCTCCATGCCGAAAGGCTTGGTCACATAGTCGTCGGCGCCGAGGTCGAGAGCCGCCACCTTGCCTTTCTCGTCCTCCCGGCTCGACAGCACCAGGATCGGAACGGGGGATTCGGCCCGGATGCGGCGGATGACCTCGATGCCGTCGATGTCCGGCAGGCCGAGATCGAGGACGACCAGGTCGGGCTTCTCATGGCGCAGCAGAGACAGGCCCTCCCTGCCGGTGGCCGCCTCGACCACGCGGTAGTTCTGGACGCTGAGCGTCGTGCGCAGGAGCCGGCGGATCGGCGGCTCGTCGTCGACGATGAGGATCGTTGCGGGGTCGGTGGTCACTTTGGGCTTTTCCTCGCTTGGCGAAAGTAGCAGGGCGGGCAATCCTTCGACAGTCCAGGGTGCTCTTCATCTTCCGGCGGCAGTCGCTAGACTGGTTTGCTCCCCGACTGGCCCTATCTTCCGACAGCAGAGCGGCGATGGAGAGGTGCGATGGCTGAACCCTGCGGTGCGGAAATATTGGTCCGCAATCTGAAGGCACAAGGCGTCACCCGCATCTTCGGGGTGCCCGGCGCCAAGATCGACCGGGTCTTCGACGCCCTGCTCGATTCGGGAATCGAGACCGTCGTCTGCCGGCATGAGCAGAACGCCGCCTTCATCGCCCAGGGGCTGGGCCGGATCACCGGCAAGGCCGGCGTCTGCCTGGTCACCTCCGGTCCCGGGACGACGAATCTGGTGACCGGCTTCGCGACAGCGACCTCGGAGGGTTCGCCCGTCGTGGGCTTCGGCGGCGTGGTGCCGCGGGCGGACCGCCTGAAGCAGGCGCATCAGAGCCTGGATACGGCAAGTCTGCTGCGCGGCGTCAGCAAGTACAGCGTCGAGGTCGATTCCGAGGCGGCCATCGGCGAGGTCGTGGCGAACGCCTTCCGGGCCGCGGAGAGCCCGCGCCCGGGTGCGGCCTTCGTCGCCTTGCCCAGCGACGTGATGAACGAGCCGGCGAGCGCGCGCGTCCTCACGCCCGTCAGCCCCGCGCGCGCCGGCGCGGCCCCGGCGGAGGCCATCGCCGAGGCGGCGCGCCTCATCAACCAGGCAAGGGCGCCGGTGATCCTTTTCGGCATGCTGGCGAACGAGCCTCGGCCCGCCGCCGCGGCGCGCAAGCTCCTGGCCGCCGTGCCTCCGCCGGTGACGGTCACCTTCCAAGCCAGCGGGATCGTGCCGCGGGAGCTCGTGCGTCTCTTCGCCGGCCGCGTCGGGCTCTTCCACAACCAGCCGGGCGACCGGTTGCTGGATGCGGCGGATGTCGTTGTCACGGTCGGCTACGAGCCGATCGAATATGACGAGGCGCTGTGGAATCGCGGGAAGGGGCGCCCGATCGTCCATATCGATCCCGTGGCCTGCGACATCGACGCGGCCTACAAGCCGACCGTCGAGCTGACCGGGGATATCGCCGACACGCTCGCGGCGCTGACACCTCTTCTGCATCCAAAGCCCGAAGCGCTGGCCAACCCGCTGCTGAAGGTGGTCGTCGAGGAAATGACGGCCCTGCGCGAGCGCGGCGGCCGCGAGGCCGGCATTCCCAGCCATCCTCTGCGCCTGGTCGCGGAACTGCAGCCCTTCCTGACGGATGACGTGACCCTCTGCCTCGATATGGGCTCGTTCCATATCTGGCATGCCCGCTATCTGCATGTCTTCCAGCCGCGCCAGATGCTGATCTCGAACGGCCAACAGACCCTCGGCGTGGCGCTGCCCTGGGCGATTGCCGCCTGCCTGGCGCGACCAGGCCAGAAGGTGATCTCGGTCTCCGGCGACGGGGGATTCCACTACTCCTCCGTGGAGCTGGAGACGGCGGTCCGGCTGAAATGCCACTTCGTCCATATCATCTGGCAGGACGGCGCCTATGACATGGTCGGCTTCCAGGAGATGCTGAAATACGGTCGTACCTCCGGCGTCGATTTCGGTCCGGTAGACAATGTGAAATACGCTGAGTCCATGGGCGCCACCGGCTTTCGGGTCGAGCGGCCGGATGCCTTCGCGCCGACGCTCCGCAAGGCGATGGAGATCCCCGGGCCCGTGATCGTCGAAATCCCCGTCGACTATTCCCACAATCGCGAGCTCGGCCAGCTGGTCCGCAGCGAAGCCATCATCTGAGGAGGGGCGGGGTATGCCGCGGCTCAATGTCGAGGTTTATCAATCCTTGCTGGATGCGCTGACCGCGCGCTGCAACGAAACGGGGGAATCCCTGCGCCACTTCGTCTCGCGGGCGCTCTCCGACGCCCTCGGCCTCGATCACTCCACCCTGTTTCAGGTTTCGACGACAGGGGCGCTGGTGGAAGGCGTCTACAAGGGAGCCGTCACCATCGGCGAGCTGAGGAAGCATGGCGATTTTGGCCTCGGTACCTTCGAGGGGCTCGATGGCGAGATGGTGGTGGTGGATGGCCACTTCTACCAGGTGCAGTCCGACGGCCGCATCACCGAGCCGCCGGATGCCGCCCCCGTGCCCTTCGCCGTCGTCACCAACTTCCGGCCGCTGCGGCGCGTTCCGATGGCCGCGTTCACGAGCTTCGAGGGACTGACGAGGCAGCTCGACGCGCATCGCCGCTCCGACAACCTGTTCTTCGCCGTGCGCCTGGACGGCCGCTTTGCCGAGATCCATACCCGCGTCGCCTGCAAGGCGGAGGCCGGCGTGCCGCTGGACCAGGCGACCGCCCATCAGGCCGAGTTCAGGATGAAGGACGTCACAGGGACCATCGTCGGCTTCTGGTCGCCGCCCTATGCCCGCAGCCTCAATGTCGCCGGCTGGCATTTGCATTTCCTGACCGACGACCGCAAGGGCGGTGGCCATCTCCTCGGCTGCGGCGGGCAGGGGCTGGAGGCGAAGCTGCAGGATCTCGACGATCTGCGTCTGGCGATCCCCGAGACGGCCCAGTTCCTGCATGCGGATTTGACCCGGGATCCAAGCGCGGCCCTGGACAGGGCCGAGCGCGCGCATTGAGGGGTGATCGCGCCTAATCGGGGTCGACCGGCGTCCCATCCCCGCCGACACGGCGGCGCATGGCGGCGGGCCAGCCGGCATGCTCTTCGGCGAATCCACCCCGCTCGTCCCAGATAAAGAGCCGCCAAGCGCGGCATCGCGCCGCAAGCAGCTCGACATGAGCGCAGGCATCGGCCCTGGTCTCGAAACACCGCTCCAGCTCATCGCCTTCGCGCCTGGCCCACCACCGCCCATCCTGGCGGTGATAGACCCAGAACACAGCGGGCGCCGCGAGCGCGACCGCGCCCAGCGCGTGGCGGATATGCTCGATCTCGAGGGCAAGGCCCTCATCTCTGCGGCGAATTCCAGACATCCTGTCCACTCCGGCTGGCATCGAATTCGATAGTTGCGGCGTCGCGGCTAAGGATTCCAGAGG
>DATFRE010000371.1:0-4912 GCA_035263545.1 Dongiaceae bacterium | reverse complement strand
GACGATCACGGTCTTGTTGGCCTTGTCGCTGACCACGGTGCCTTGCAGGACGCGCCTGGGCATGTCTCTACCTCTTCGGACTTAGCCTCGCGCCTTGAGCGCGAGAATGGTTTTGATGCGGGCGATGTTGCGCCGCACGGTACGCACCCGGGCCGTGTTCTCGAGCTGGCCGCTCGCCCGCTGGAAGCGCAGGTTGAACTGCTCCTTCTGCAGCTGGGCCAGGTCGGTCTTCAGCTGATCCGGCGTCTTGGTGCGGAATTCTTCGGCTTTCATGATCTCGTCACTCCACGCCCAGGCGGGTCACGACCTTGGTCTTGATCGGCAGCTTGGCGGCGGCCAGCGCGAAGGCCTCGCGCGCCACCGTCTCCGGAACGCCGTCGATCTCGAACATGATGCGGCCGGGATGCACGCGGGCGACCCAGAACTCGGGCGTGCCCTTGCCGCTGCCCATGCGCACCTCGGCGGGCTTGGTCGAGACCGGCACGTCCGGGAAGACGCGGATCCAGACGCGGCCCAGGCGCTTCAGATGGCGCGTGATCGCACGGCGCGCGGCCTCGATCTGGCGCGCGGTCACCCGGTCGGGCTGGATGGCCTTCAGCCCATAGGCGCCGAAATTCAGGTCGCTGCCGCCCTTGGCCGCGCCGTGGATCCGGCCCTTATGCGCCTTGCGGTATTTGGTTCGCTTCGGGGAAAGCATGATTGTCCGTCCTTAGCTCCCGGGCCTCAGTTCCGCCCGTCCGTGCGGCCTTCGCTGCGGCCGCCCGCCTGCTGGTCCTGGGCGCGCTTGTCCTGGGCCATCGGGTCATGGGCCAGGATCTCGCCCTTGAACACCCAGACCTTGACGCCGCAGGTGCCGTAGGTGGTCTTGGCCGTGGCGACTCCGAAATCGACATCGGCGCGCAGCGTGTGCAGCGGCACCCGGCCCTCGCGATACCACTCGACCCGGGCGATCTCGGCCCCGCCCAGACGCCCGCTGCAGTTGATGCGAATGCCCTGGGCGCCGAGCCGCATGGCCGACTGCACCGCGCGCTTCATCGCGCGGCGGAAGGCGACGCGGCGCTCGAGCTGCTGGGCGATGTTCTCGGCCACCAGCTTGGCGTCGATCTCGGGCTTGCGGATCTCGACGATGTTGAGGGCAACCTCGCCCCCGGTCATCTTGGAGAGATCCTGGCGCAGCTTCTCGATATCCGCACCCTTCTTGCCGATCACCACGCCCGGCCGCGCCGTGTGGATGGTGATGCGCGCGCGCTTGGCCGGCCGCTCGATGACGACCCGGCTGATGCCCGCCTGACCCAGGCGGTCCATCAGATATTTGCGCAGCCGCAAGTCCTCATGCAGCAGTCCGGCATAATCGCGGGCGGCGAACCACCGGGAATCCCAGGTCCGGTTCACCCCGACGCGCAAGCCGATCGGATTGGTCTTCTGGCCCATCAGGCGTTCTCCTCGCGCTCACGCACCACGATCGTCAGATTGCTCCACATTTTCTCCACCCTGGCACCCCGGCCCCGCGCACGGGCATGGAAGCGCTTCAGGGCGAAGGCCCGGCCGACCGACGCTTCCGCGATATAGAGCTTGTCGACGTCGAGCTGGTGGTTGTTCTCGGCATTGGCGATGGCCGAATCCAGCGCCTTCAGCACCTCGCCGGCGACGCGCCGGCGCGAGAAGGCGAGCTCGGCCTTGGCGGCCTGTGCCGACTTGCCGCGGATCAGCCCCGCCAGCAGATTGACCTTGCGCGGCGTCGTCTGGATCGTCCGCACCGAGGCCTTGGCCTCGGTATCGGTGAGCCGGCGCGGATGTGCTTTCTTGCTCATCGCCTCATACCTTTGCCTTGACCGCCTTCTTGTCCGCGGCGGTATGGCCATGGAAGTTCCGGGTCGGCGAGAACTCGCCGAACTTGTGCCCGATCATGTTCTCGGTAACGAGAACGGGCAGGAACTTGTGGCCGTTGTAGACCCCGAAGGTGAGGCCGACGAACTGCGGCAGAATCGTCGAGCGCCGCGACCAGGTCTTGATCACCTCGTTGCGACCCGACGCCCGCGTCGCATCCGCCTTCTTCAGCAGAAAGCCGTCGACGAAGGGGCCTTTCCAAACCGAGCGAGCCAAAGTCTCAGCCCTCCTCTTACTTGCCGACGCGACGGCGGCGCAGGATCATGCCGTCGGTCTTCTTGTTGTGCCGGGTCTTCTTGCCCTTGGTGGACTTGCCCCAAGGGGTGACCGGGTGCCGGCCGCCCGAGGTGCGGCCTTCGCCGCCGCCATGCGGGTGGTCGACGGGGTTCATGGCCACGCCGCGCACGGAGGGCCGGCGGCCCTTCCAGCGGTTGCGACCGGCCTTGCCGATGCTGATGTTCTGCTGATCCGGGTTGGAGACCGCCCCGATCGTCGCCATGCACTCGGTGCGCACCATGCGCACCTCGCCCGAGGACATGCGCAGCAAAGCGAGCCCCGCATCGCGGCCGACGAGCTGGACATAGGTGCCGGCGGCGCGCGCCATCTGGCCGCCGCGGCCGGGCTTCAGCTCCACATTGTGGACGATGGTGCCGACCGGGATGCTCTTCAGCGGCATGGCATTGCCCGGCTTGATATCCGCGCGCTCGCCCGAGACGATCTTGTCGCCCGGCTGCAGGCGCTGCGGGGCCAGGATGTAGGCCTGCTCGCCATCCTCGTAGCGGATGAGGGCGATGAAGGCCGTCCGGTTCGGGTCGTACTCCAGCCGCTCGACCGTCGCCGTCACGTCGAACTTGCGGCGCCGGAAATCGATCACCCGGTAGGTGCGCTTGTGTCCACCACCGCGCCAGCGCACGGTGATCCGGCCGTAGTTGTTGCGTCCGCCCTTGGAGCGCAGGCCCTCGGTCAGCGTCTTGACCGGGCCGCCCTTGTGGAGCTCGGACCGGTCGACGATGACCAGCTGGCGCTGGCCCGGCGTGGTCGGCTTGAATGTTCTCAGCGCCATGGCCTCACACTCCCGTCGTCACGTCGATGGTGCTGCCTTCGGCCAGCGTCACCATCGCCTTCTTGTAGTCGCTGCGCTGCCCGCGCCGGCCGCGGAAGACCTTGTTCTTGCCTTCCTGGCGCAGCGTGTTGACCGCGGTCACCTTGACCTTGAACAGGCTCTCCACCGCGGCCCTGATCTCGGGCTTCGTCGCCTCGAGCGGCACGCGGAAGGCGACCTGCCTGTGGCCCGACATCTGCGTCGCCTTCTCGGTGATGATCGGCGAGCGGATGATCGCGTAGCTCTGGGCCCGGGTCAGCTTGACCACCGGCGTCTTCATCGGACGAGCCTTGCTCATTTCAGCCGAGCCTCCAGGTGCTGGACGGCATCCCGGGTGAGCACGAGGGTGTCGCGCCGGAGGATGTCGTAGACATTGGCCCCCTGCTGCGGCAGCAGGTCGAGGCCGGGAATATTGCCGGCGGCCCGCCGGAAGCCCTCGTCGAGGGTCGGCCCGTCGATGATCAGCACGCGGCCCCAGCCGAGCTTGGCGAGCTGCTTGGAGAGGTCGCCGGTCTTGCCCTTCTCGAGCTTGGCGGCCTCGATCACGACGAGCTTGCCTTCGGCGAGCTTGGCCGACAGCGCCGTCTTGAGGGCGAGCTTGCGCACCTTCTTCGGCAGGTCCGTGGCATGGCTGCGCACGACCGGGCCGAAGATGATTCCCCCACCCCGGAACTGGGCCGAGCGCAGGCTGCCCTGGCGGGCATGACCCGTGCCCTTCTGCTTGTAGGGCTTCTTGGTCGTGCCGCTGACTTCCCAGATCTGCTTGGTTTTGTGGTTGCCGGACCGGCGCTTGTTGAGCTGATAGTTCACCATGCGCGCCAGGATATCCTTGCGCACCGGCAGCCCGAACACCGCCTCGGCGAGCTCGATCTCGCCGACCGTGTTGTTCTCGAAATTGGTGACCGCGGACTTCATCGTCCTATTCCTTCTTCTCCGCCGGCTGCTCGGCCGCGGCATCCGCCGTCGCCGCACCCGCCCTGATCGCCGCCGGGAACGGCAGATCCTTCGGCGCCGGCCGCTTCTTGGCGTCGCGGACCAGCACATAGCCGCCATTGGCGCCGGGGACCGACCCCCTGATCATGATCAGGCCGCGCTCGGCATCGACCGAGACGATCTTCAGGTTCTGGGTCGTGATCCGCTCATCGCCGAGATGGCCTGCCATCTTCTTGCCCGGAAAGGTACGGCCGGGATCCTGGCGGTTGCCGGTCGAGCCATGGGAGCGATGCGAGATCGACACGCCATGGGTCGCCCTGAGGCCGCCGAAATTGTGGCGCTTCATCACACCGGCGAAGCCCTTGCCGATGCTGTTGGCCGTGACATCGACGAACTGACCGGGCAGGAAATGCTCGGCCGAGAGCTCGGCCCCCACCTCGAGCAGCGCATCGGCGCTGACGCGGAACTCGACCAGCCGGCGCTTCGGCTCGACCTTCGCCTTGGCGAAATGCCCGCGCATCGGCTTGGTCACGTTCTTCACCTTGGCCTTGCCGATGCCGAGCTGCACGGCGGTATAGCCGTCCTTCTCGGCCGTGCGCACGGCCACGACCTGGCAACCCTCCATCTTCAGCACCGTCACGGGTACATGGGCGCCCTCGGCGTCGAAGACGCGGGTCATGCCGACCTTTTCGGCGATCAATCCGGTCCGCATCGTCACGGCACTCCTAGCTCTTCAGCTTGATCTCGACGTCGACACCGGCGGCGAGATCGAGCTTCATCAGGGCATCCACCGTCTGCGGCGTCGGGTCGACGATGTCGAGGAGCCGCTTGTGGGTGCGGATCTCGAACTGCTCGCGGCTCTTCTTGTCGACATGCGGCGAGCGCAGCACGGTGAACTTCTCGAAACGGGTCGGCAGCGGGATGGGCCCGCGGACGCGCGCACCCGTCCGTTTGGCCGTCGTGACGATCTCGCCCGTCGACTGGTCGAGG
>DATFRE010000370.1:0-6100 GCA_035263545.1 Dongiaceae bacterium | reverse complement strand
TCTCCGCGTTGCCGGACTGTTCTGCGAGTTGCGCCCCGGCTGTCTTTTCAGGCGCGATGGTTTCGCGATCCTGTCCCACGTCTGCGGCCCTTTGCGAGGTGCTCGGGGTTTGAGAGGCGTTCATGTTCACTCTCCCGTCATGAGATGGATCGCGGTGCCGCCGCGCACGGGTGCGTACTTGTTCAAGAAGGCGCCGAATGCGCCGGCGACGCCCGTCGCCACGAAAGCGGCGATGGCAAACACCAGGACTGCGCTACGCATGTTTCTGGGCCGGGTGATGGCGCGCCCGTATTTTGCGGTCACATAGGCCACCATCGTCATCGCGATTGGCGCCAGCCAAGCGACATGCTCTTTCCACTCCATTCCGATGTTGTGCCACTCGGATGTCCTGCCGCTCGACAAGAGGAGCCGCCGTGGATACTCGGAGAGATCCGTGACGCCGGCTGGCGGCACGGCACGGTACCAGGGGTAGACGATATAGGCGCCCGAGAACACGGTGAACCACGCCAGGACCACCATGGCCACGAGATAGAAATTCAGCAGGGCTCGCTCCCGGCTGCTCGGCTGCAGCATCCCCTGCGGGCCAGACATCCGGTAGATTTCGGCGAGCGCGCCCGAGAATGCCAGCATGAACAGCGCTCCGAATCCCATGCCATGGAGGACCGTCCAAAGGTCACGCATAGTAATTTCCATCGCACACCTCCCGATTAGGTATGCATGACGATACCGTGTCCTCCGCTGCCGCCTTTGATCCAGATCAAGCGATATCGAATTTCGATAGCGAGAGGCGAGTGCGCGGTGCGCTGCCCGTGCGGTTGGGGCGCATCGCATGGTTGCGCCGGCAACTGGCGCGGGGTATCGGAGAAGCCGGTGCCACCGGTCTGCCTCTCGCGTTGGTTGTTTTTCTTTTGGGAACAGTGACTTATGGACAGTCGATTTCTCTACGCCGGGCTGATCAGGCTTCATATCCTTCATCACGCGGCGAAGGAGCCGATCTATGGCCTGGCCATGATCGAGGAGCTGAGGCGTCATGGCTATCGGCTGAGCGCCGGCACGCTCTATCCGATCCTCCACGGTCTCGAGGAGAAGGGACTTCTGGCATCGGACCGGCACCGAATCGGCAACAGCTCTCGCCGCGTCTACCGTGTCACCCCTGCAGGGCGCCGAGCGCTACGATCGGCGAAGAGCAAGGTCAGGGAGCTGTTCGGCGAACTCTTCGACCTAGCTCATAAGGGTCACGCCCGGATCGGCGCGCCTCGGGGTTCCTAGCACCGCGCGGGATGAAGATCAGGCCGCCGCTGGGCGGCGATGCAGGCGATGCAGCGTCACCTCCGGCGGGCAGTTAAAGCGGGCGGGAACGATGGAGGAGCCGGTGCCTCTCGAGGTGTAGCCCGCCATTCCTTCATGAACCCAGGCGCCGGCACCGTAGCGCCGCGGGAGGCGGGCATCGAGAACGATGGGAATCCCGCCCGGCAGGCAGATCTGACCGCCATGGGTGTGCCCGCTCAGCATCAGATGGAATCCGGCATGAGCCGCCTGGCGATAGACCTCCGGCGTGTGGGAAAGCAGCACGGCAAAGCCGCCATGGGGGATCTCCTCGCCGGCCTTCTGGATGTTGTCGACGCCGTAGAAGTTGGCATCGTCGATCCCCGCCAGGTGGATCGCCTGATCGCCGCGCCGGAGCGTCTCGGATTCGTTCAGCAGCATGCGGATCCCGATGGCCTCCATGCCCGGCACCATGCGGATGCTGTCGTGATTGCCGAGCACGCCATAGGCGGGGGCCTTGAGATGCGGGCGAAGCCGGGCGAGGGCGGCGAGCGTCGGCTCATAGGGCCCCCAGGTCGCGGCGCGGAAATCGCCCGTCAGCACGGCGATGTCATAGCTGGCACGCACCGCCAGGGCCGCCGCCCGTTCGATCGCCTCCGGGCACATCTCCACATGGAGGTCGCTCAGCTGCAAGATGGTGAAGCCGTCGAAGGCAGGAGGCAGATCGGCGAAACCGATCTCGTTGTTCCGCAGGATGACATCCCCGGCATTGCGCCGCCCGCGGGCGTAGAGGCCGCTGGCCTTCAGCGTGAAGCGGATGAGCGCGCGGGCGGAATACCAGTTCTCGAAATGGAAGGATTTGGGGCCGTGGCCGAAGACCTTGCCCTCCAGCTCGCGCTCGATGCCGAGGCGCTGGCGGGCGTGGAGGCGGCCGAGACGCTGCTCCAGCATCATTTGGATATCGGCGTCCATGCCTCTCTCCGGATGGCCAGGCTTGCCGGCATATGGTAGCGGTTGTCGACCGCCGAAAGGGCCGGCGTTCAGTCGATATGAAATGAATGGCGAAAGGCGGTTGTTCCGTCCCTTCCAGCGCCTATGGAGGAGCAGCATGAAGCGTCGCCATGCCTGGCCCAAGGGGCATTGGTCCTGGCCCGTCGATATCACGCACAAGCATGGCATGCGCTGTGGATCCATGATCTGGATCGGTGGGCAGCTCGATATGACCGGGACGGGAGAGGTTTGCCATGCCGGCGATGTCTTCGCCCAGATTCCACCGGTCGTCCGCCATGTGGAGCGCGTGCTGGAAGATCTCGAGGCCGGCCTCGCCGATCTGGTGAAGCTGCTGTGCTTCTATGTCAATGACGGGTCGCTCGACGAAAGCACGGTGCTGGCGGCGATCGCCGGCGCGCTCCCGCCGGAGGCCCGGCCGGCAGTCACCCTCATCCCTGTTCCCTATCTCGCCTATCCCGGCATCGCCTTGGAATTGGAGGGCTATACCATGCGCGGCGAAGATGGTGCCGCGCTGCCCCGCGGCTTCGCGCCATCCCCGGGCCTCTCGCCGCTCTCCGACCGCTTCGCCCAGGCGCTTCGCTGCGGCAAGATGATCTATGTCAGCGCGCAGTCGCCGGTGGACGGCCGGGGCCGGGTGCTCGCGCCCGGCGACATCGTCGCCCAGACCGAACAGGTGATGCGCCAGATCGAGGCGGCGCTGGGACATTTCGGCGCCGGCTTCGACGATGTGGTCAAGCTCAACCGCTGGTATGTCGGCGGCGGCACCGTGGCGGATTTCGAACCGGCCGCGCTCGCCTGCGCCGCGCATTTCAACGAGCCCGGTCCTGCGGCGACGGGCGTTCCCATCCCCCGCCATGCGCTGACGGGTCAGCAGATCAAGATCGAGGTCGTCGCCATGCTGGGCGAGGACGACCAGCACCTGCCGCGCCGCTTTTCCTGGCCCGATTCCCTGTGGGACTGGCATGTGCATCTGCCCTACAAGCATGGGCTCGCCTGCGGCGAGATGATCTTCCTGGGCGGCCAGGTCTCCATCGACAAGCAGGGCCGGACGGTGAATCCGGGCGACCTCGCTGCCCAGACCCGCCAGGCCATGGTCCATATCGGGACCGTCCTCCGGGATCTCGGGGCCGACTATCACGATGTCTGCAAGGTGACGACGGTCTATCAGAGCCGCCCGAACGCCACCGATCTCCATGACAATCTGGTGATACGCTCCTATTTCTTCCCGGATCCCGGCCCGGCGACGACCGGCATTCCATTGCCCACCCTGGCCTATCCCGACATGGCCATCGAGATCGACATTTTCGCGATGAAGGAGGCGGCCGATGGCTTATGAACTCTACTACTGGCCTTCGATCCAGGGCCGCGGCGAGTTCGTGCGCCTGGCGCTGGAGGAGGCCGGGGCCGAATACATCGATGTCGCGCGCCAGGGCGAGGGGCTCGCCGCCATGATGCGGCTGATGGAGAGCCGGCAGGTGCCGGAGCCGCCCTTCGCCCCGCCCTTCCTGAAATCGGGCCGGCTCCTCATCGCCCAGACCGCCAATATCCTGCTCTATCTGGGCCCGCGGCTCGGCCTCGTGCCGGCGGGGGAGGGTGCGCGTCTCTTCGCCCATCAGCTTCAGCTGACCATCGCCGATCTCGTGCAGGAGGTGCACGACACCCATCACCCGATTTCGACCGAGCTCTACTACGAGGATCAGCGCCCAGCGGCAAAGCAGCGGGCCGAGGCCTTCCTTCAGCATCGGGCGCCGAAGTTCCTCGGCTATTTCGAGCGGGTGCTGGCCCGCAATGCCGGCGGCAGGGGCTTCGCCATCGGCGGAAGGCTGACCTATCCCGATCTGTCGCTGTTCCAGATCGTGGCCGGGCTTCGCTATGCCTTCCCGCGCGGCATGGCGCGGATCGAGCGGGCGCATCCCCGGCTCGTGGCGCTCCATGACAAGGTCGCGGCCCGACCGCAGATCGCCGCCTACCTCGCCTCGCCGCGCCGCCTTCCCTTCAGCGAGGAGGGAATCTTCCGTCAGTACCAGGCGCTGGATGAGAGGCGCTAGCTTCTCCTAGGCAGCCAAGCACCGTTCTTGACATACCCTCACCCGGGGACCTGCGCTACGCTCGGGTCGCACCCTCTCCCGCCTCAAAGCACGGGGGAGGAGAGGTAGCGGCGCCAACCTCATGAAATCGGGAGATGAGCGATGGCTGACCATCCTGCCTTGACCCCAGGCCGCGTGGCCGTGATCACCGGCGCGGCAAGCGGCATCGGCCTTGCCACCGCAAAGCGTCTCGCGGGGCTGGGTCTCAAGATCTGCCTCGCGGATGTCCAGGCCGAGCGGCTGAAGGCGGCCGCGGCCGAGGTGGACGAGATCGCCCGGAAGAAGGGCGCCGAGGTGATCGCGGTGCCAACCGATGTCAGCCGGCTGGAGGAGGTCCAGCGTCTGAAGGAGGCCGTCTATGGCCGCTTCGGCGAGGTGGCCCTGCTGATGAACAATGCCGCGGTGGGCAGTGGCGGCGGGCCCTTCGAGAATTACGAGCGCTGGCGCCGGCTGCTGGAGGTCAATCTCTGGGGCCCGATCAATGGCGTCCAGTGCTTCGCCCGCGCCATGGTCGCGCAGGATGCGCCCGGGGCCATCGTCAATACCGGCTCCAAGCAGGGCATCACGACGCCGCCGGGTGACGCGGCCTATAACGTCACCAAGGCCGGGGTGAAGGTGCTGACGGAGGCCGTGGCCTATGAGCTGCGCAACATCCCCGGCTGCAAGATCAGCGCGCATCTGCTGGTACCGGGCTTCACCTTCACCGGCATGACGCGCCCCGGCGAGAAGGAGAAGCCGCCCGCCGCCTGGAGCGCCGATCAGGTGGCGGAATTCCTCCTCACCGGCATGGGACGCGGCGATTTCTACATCCTCTGCCCCGACAATTCCGTGACGCGCGAGACGGACAATCGCCGCATGCAATGGGCCATGGAGGATCTGATCAAGAACCGGCCCGCGCTCTCGCGCTGGCATCCCGACTACAAGGAGGAATTCGACGCCTTCATGGCGCGGAAGGGTTGATCATGGCAGCGCTGGCGCCCGTCGACCGGCTCGAGATCCTGATCCTCGTCGACAATGTCACCGACAATCTCTCCTCGGCTCCGAGCTTCGTCGAGCCCGAGATGGGCCGCCTTTGGCGCCGGGGCCTGCGCCTCTGGAGCGGCAACAGCATGTCCCACGCGGCCCACGGCCTCTCCTGCCTCCTCACCGCTTATCGCGGCGACCAGATCCACACCATGCTCTTCGACACCGGGCCGGATGAGGCGGTGTTCCAGCGCAATGTCGTGCGGCTCGGCGTCGAGATGGGCAAGATCGAAGCGATGATGCTCTCCCACGGCCATTGGGACCATGGCGGCGGCATGCTTCGCGCCCTCGATCTCATTGCTCTGGGAAATGGCGGGCGCGATGTGCCGACCTACATGCATCCGGGCATGTTCGGCAGCCGTGCCCTGAAGATGCCGGACGGCACAATGCGGGCCTTCGCCGATATCGCCACCGTTCATGAGCTGACGCAGCATGGCGCGAAGGTGGTCAGCACGACGGAGCCTCAGACCATTCTCGACGACATGTTCCATCTCAGTGGCGAGATCCCGCGGGTGACGTCCTACGAGCGGGGCATGCCCGGCCAGCACCGGCAGAGCGAGGACGGCCAGAGCTGGAAGCCGGACCCGCTGGTCCTGGACGAGCGCTTCCTTACCGTGAATGTGAGGGACAGGGGGCTGGTCGTCTTGACCGCCTGCTCCCATGCCGGCGTGGTCAATGTCATGACCCACGCCCGGAGCACCTTCCCCGCCGCG
>DATFRE010000369.1:0-5133 GCA_035263545.1 Dongiaceae bacterium | reverse complement strand
GGCGGGCTTCGACCCCAGCTTTCCGGAAGTGCTCGAGGCCATCCTCAAAGTCCCGGCGGCGGCGAAGCGCCACGGGGTCATCCCCGGGATCCATGTCGGCTCCGTCGCTTTCGGGACCCGCATGTATGCGGCGGGCTTCCGCTTCGCCTCTTATATGAGCGATTTCCGCTTCCTGCAGTGGATCACCGCGCGGGCGATTCCGGCCATGCGCGGGGGAACGCCCGGTCCCACCATTCCGTAACTTGCCGCCAATCGACCGGCTCTGGGCAGACGGGGCTAATACACCTCGACCTCATCCAGGTGCAGGCATTCGCGGCCCGGCAGGGATACGCGCACATATCGGGCAACAGCATCGGCCAGCTTGACCCTGAGCGGATTGCCGTCGGCGCCCCCGAAGGGCGTATCGTCCGCCCGCGCGAACACCTCGCGCCAGATCTCGCCATCCTCCGACAGTGCAACTTTGAGATGCGCGGACCGTCGGGCCCATGGGATGTCGTCGAGCCTGTTATAGACAACGACTTCGCTGAGGCGCGTGACGCCGCCCAGATCGACCATCCACCAGGGGTCGGGCTCTGTCTCCGTATGGAATCCGTGGTAGCCGGTGATCTGTCCGTTGTTCGCTCCCGCAGCGTCAAGCGCGGGGTCGTCATGCCAGGACCATTGGGATGTCGAACTCTGGATCGCGGGACGGTGCAAGGCCAGATTGGGCCGCGTCTCCGAAGGGTAGACACGCGGCATGTTGGCGAGCCCGAGCGCCGAGGACTGATGCATCCACATACCCTGGATCGGTGTTGCAAACGGCGAATCGGAGGTCTTGCACAGCACGGCACATGCCGCCGAGTAGGACAATTCGGGATGGTGTCGTAGCGCCTCCCAGACGCCTTCCCCCGAATGGAGCGGCACGCATATGTTCTCGGTCGTCAGGGCAATCAGCCTCGCTTCGTAGCCGTTCGCTCTGGACAGATCGAAGAAGAAGCCCGGCTGCACGTTGTAGAGGCCGTGGTCTATCCAGCCCAGGCACGGCACCCAGTGCATCATGAACCCGCCCGGGCGGGTATGGTCGTGCATGATCCGGAACACGTTCGCCTGATCGAACACATGCTCGGAGGTGCCATTGTTGATGACCAGATCGAATCGGCTCCTGAGATTGACGGGGCCGTTGAGATCGAAGCACGCCTGCCGGGGTTGGAGATCCAGGTCGATCGCGGTGTAGGAGGCCGGCCGGAAGATCGCGTCATAGACGGCCCGTGCCGGACCGTAGAGCCGTTGATACTCGGACCTTGCGATGCGGGCGGCCTCGGTACGGAGCTTTGCCTCCGCGACACGGTCCTCGCCGAGCAACGGTGCCAGAAGCGACAAGAGATCGGCGGCCGCATCTTCGGGGATGATGGTCGACTCGCCCAATTCCAGGATGTGCATTCCCGCGGGGAATAGCCCCATCTCCAGGCCGAGTTCCAGGAACCTGACCTCGATTCTGCTCAGACCCAAGCTCACCTCGCGAGCGGACGACGGCAGCCAGCCTAGAAGAACCCCCAGTAGATCGGCCAGCCGCTCTTGCCAAGGCCATATTAGCAAGCAGTGCGCCGCCGCACGGCGAGGCCAGTTTCGGCATGCGAAACTGTATTCCGCAGATTTGATTCCTCGCGTCTCTGCTGTATCGTCGATCGAGGCGCAAGCCGGGGAGGTGTTTCGATGAGAGCCGCAGGATGTCGCTCGACAGCCTGAGCCGCGGAGAGCTCGTGGAGACGGTGCGCCGTTTCGTGACCGAGCGGCTGATGCCGCAGGAGCGCGCCGTGGCGGAGGCCGATGCGGTTCCCCCCGGCCTGGTCGAGGAGATGCGCGCGCTTGGGCTGTTCGGTCTCTCGACTCCACTGGAATATGGCGGCCTCGGCCTCGGCCTCGTGGACGAGATGCATATTGCCTTCGAGCTGGGCCGGACCTCGCCCGCGTTCCGCTCGCTCTTCGGCACCAATATCGGCATCGGCTCGCTCGGCATCGTCATCGATGGCACCGAGGCACAGAAGCAGACCTATCTGCCGAAGCTGGCTTCCGGCGAGCTGATCGGCTCCTTCTGCCTGACGGAGCCCGAGGCGGGCTCCGATGCCGCGAGTCTCACGACCAGCGCGCGGCGCGAGGGCGACCACTATGTGCTGAACGGCACCAAGCGCTTCATCACCAACTCCCCCCGGGCGGGTCTCTTCACCGTCATGGCCCGCACCCAGCCGGCCGGGACGGGCTCTGGCGGCATCTCGGCGTTCCTGGTGGAGGCGGGTCTGCCGGGCATCTCTATCGGCCCGCCCTATCGCAAGATGGGGCAGCAGGGCACGCAGGTCGCCGATGTGATCTTCACCGATTGCCGCGTACCGGTCACGGCGCTGCTGGGCGGGGTCGAAGGGCGCGGCTTCAAGACCGCCATGAAGGTGCTCGACCGCGGGCGCCTCCATATCTCGGCGATCTGCGTCGGCGCCGCCGAGCGCCTGATCGCCGACAGCCTGCGCTACGCGATGGAGCGGCGTCAGTTCGGCCAGCCCATCGGCGAGTTCCAGCTTGTCCAGGCCATGCTGGCCGACAGCAAGACCGAGGCCTATGCCGCGCGCTGCATGGTGCTCGATGCCGCGACCCGCGCCGAGCAGGGCGAGGCCATCGCCACGCTCGCCGCCTGCTGCAAGCTCTTCGCCAGCGAGATGGTGGGGCGTGTCGCCGACCGCGCGGTGCAGATTCATGGCGGTGCCGGCTATGTCGCGGACTACGCCGTGGAGCGCTTCTATCGCGATGTCCGCCTGTTCCGGATCTATGAAGGGACGAGCCAGATCCAGCAGATCATCATCGCCCGCAACATGCTGCGGGAGGCGGCGGAGATCTGAGACTCAGGTCGGTGCGCGAGAGCCTCAGCTCGCCTTCGCCGCTGCCATCCCGATGCTGTAGTTGACTGGCGTGCCGTGCCAGCCGGCCTCGCGCTTCGACCAGTAGAGCGAGCGAAGGCGCAGCGTCGTCGGGCCCGGCCTGCCATCGCCGATGGCTTTCTTGTCCAGCATGGAGACGGGCATGATCCCGCCCGCGGTGCTGGAGAAGAACACCTCATCCGCCTCCTGCAGAGCCTGGGGCGAGATCTTCGCCAGCCGCGCCTTGAGGTTGAGCTCGCTTGCCAGTTCGAAGACGGTACGCCGGGTCATGCCGTCCAGCACATTGCCCTCGGGCGTCAGGAGCTCGCCCTCCTTGACGGCGAAAACGTTGAAGCCCGGCCCTTCGGCGACATTGCCGTCGAAATCCGTCAGCAGCACGGTCTCGTAACCCTGGTCATAGGCGCTGAAGAGGGCCATGTCGAAATCGAGCCAGTGGTAATGCTTCACCTCCGGGTCTACCGATTGCGGCGGAACGCGGCGAACCTCGCTGACCATGGCATTGAGGCCGCGCTCCTGGACCTCGGGCGAGGCGATCCAGACATAGCGCAGGCAGAAGAGCTGGAAG
Source organism: Dongiaceae bacterium (assembly GCA_035263545.1). Classification (GTDB taxonomy): domain Bacteria; phylum Pseudomonadota; class Alphaproteobacteria; order Dongiales; family Dongiaceae; genus DASXQK01. The sequence continues at coordinate 1,665 of DATFRE010000369.1, read as the reverse complement.
CGGTTCACTGCCTTGCGGATGTCACGCTGTCCGATCGGCGGGCAGCCGCGGGTCATGATCATCTGCAGATAGGCGCTCTCGAAGCCGGTCAGGGCGCAGCAGCGATCGAGGATGTCGCGGATCTGGGCGCGGGTATGGGGCGAGGTGAAGCGCAGCCGCTGGCAGGAGCGCTCGAACCGGTCGATATGATCCTCGCGGCGGAAATATTGCCCCTTCCAGACCGAGATCGTGTCCTGGCAGGCATCGGAGCGCAGGAAACCGTAGTCGAGCAGCGGCAGCTTCGCTTCCGCGATCGGGACGTAGTCGCCATCGACGAAGGCGATGCCATCGGCGAAACGGGCTTCGGGGCGTGAGACATCGTTCATGGCGGCTCCTCGTCATCACGGCGGGCGGGAAGGAAGGATGCGCTTGGCTTACAGCGGCAGTCAACGCTTGCGGAATTCTCTTCCGCCATGCGAAATAGCGCCCGAATGGACCAACTGAGCGAGGCGGCGGCGCATGCGGGCACCACTGGACGGCATCAAGGTTCTCGATCTCTCTCGCGTGCTGGCGGGACCCTGGTGCGCCATGACTCTCGCCGATCTCGGCGCCGAGGTCTGGAAGCTGGAAACGCCCAAGGGCGGCGATGAGACGCGGAAATGGGCTCCCCCCAGCGTCCGCGGCATCTCGACCTACTACCTCTCGGTCAACCGCAACAAGAAGGCGATCGCCCTCGACATGGCGAGCCCGCGCGGCGCCGAACTCGTGCGCGAGCTGGTACGCCGGGCCGATGTGGTGGTCGAGAACTTCATGCCGAAATCGCTCGAGCGTCTCGGCCTCGATTATGAATCGCTGAGAGCGCTCAACCCGCGCATCATCCATTGCTCGATTTCCGGCTATGGCCGCGACGGGCCGCTGGCCGACCGCCCGGGCTGCGATTTCGTCATGCAGGCCGAATGCGGGCTGATGGCGATCACCGGGACCAGCGCGGGCGATCCCCTGCGCTTCGGCGTCGCCATCACCGATCTCGTCTCCGGCATGAACGCGACTCAGGCGATCCTGGCGGCACTCTACCAGCGCGCCGTCACGGGAGAGGGGCAGAGCATCGATGTCGCTCTCTACCGCAGCGGCATCCAGCTCCTGGCCAATATCGCCAGCGGCTATCTCAACACCGAACAGGAGCCGGTGCGCTTCGGCAATGCCCATCCTTCCATCGTGCCCTATCAGGCCTTCGCCACGGCCGACGGCATGCTGGCGCTTGCGGTGGGCACCGACGAGCAGTACAGGCGCCTCTGCACGGAGGTGCTGGGGCGCGCCGATCTGGCGGCTGAACCCGACTACGCCACCAACCGCAAGCGGGCCCAGAACCGTGCGTCGCTGGTGGCGGAGCTCGACGCGATCTTCCTGACCCGGCCGACGGAAGACTGGCTGGATCGGCTCGCGGCCGCGAATGTGCCTGCGGGCAAGGTGCGCAAGGTCTCGGAGGCCTTCCTCGAGCAGCCCGATCTCGCTGGCGCGATGGTGGCGGAGGTGCCGCATCCCGAACTCGGCCAAGTGAAGGTTGTGGGCTCCCCCATGCGCTTCTCCGGCAGCAGGCTCGCCGAGCCCAGCCATCCGCCGCTCCTGGGCGAGCATACGGCGGAGGTGCTGCAGCGTGTGCTCGGACTGATGCCGGCCGAGATCGCG
>DATFRE010000368.1:0-13126 GCA_035263545.1 Dongiaceae bacterium | reverse complement strand
CGATGAGGGAGGCGGCCGCCGCCTCGAGCCCCACGGCGGGCTCGCAATGCAGCAGCAAGGCCGGTTCGGCGCTCTTCAGCCCGCGGCCGACCTTGCGCGCGACCTGCTCGTAGAAACCCTGGAAATACGCATCGAAATCGTAGTGCACCGGCCGCGCCATGCCGAGCAGCACCTGCGGATAGGCGGCCACCGGCCCGGCCGAGAGGGTGATGACGGGTTCCTTGACGGTATTGTCGCCCATGATGCCTCGAGCCTCCCTCGCGCGGATCGGTTGCGAAGGATGATAGACTCGCGGACCAAAGCTGGAAACAATCACCTGGTTTCGGCCGATAGGTTTCCACGATGGTCACGGGTTCTCCGAACCAATCTTCCGATTTCATCATCATTGGTTCGGGAACGGCAGGCTCGGTCCTGGCGGCACGGCTGAGCGAGGACCCCGCGCTTCGGGTCTGCCTGCTGGAGGCCGGCGCCGGCGCGACGGACCCGCGCATCGCCGATCCGCTCGCCTGGCCCGCCCTTCAGGGCAGCTCCATCGATTGGGGCTATGCGACGCTACCCCAGCGCCATACGGCGGGGCGCATTCATGCTTGGCCGCGCGGCCGCGTGCTCGGCGGCTCCTCGGCCATCAATGCCATGGCCCATGTGCGCGGCCATCCGGCGGATTTCGATGCCTGGGTGGCGGCGGGCTGCCGCGGCTGGGGCTATGCCGATCTGCTGCCTTATTTCATCCGCAGCGAGACCTCCGATCTCGCGCCCTTGGCCTATCACGGTGCCGAGGGGCCCGTTCATCTGATCCGGCCGCGGGATCCCCATCCGGTGACCCTCGCCTACCTCTAGGCCGGCTGCGAGCGCGGCCTCGCGCCGACGGATGAGCATAACGGGCGAAGGATGGCGGGCCCGACCCTCAATACCCTCGCCATCAAGGAGGGAAGGCGTCAGACCGTGGCCGACGCCTATCTGACGCCCTCCGTCCTGGCGCGGCCCAATCTCTCCCTTCGTCTGGCGAACGCCGTCGAGGGGTTGATGATCGGCAAAGACGGACGCTGCGACGGCGTCCGGCTCGCCACGGCCGAGGGACCGGTCGAGCTCGGGGCCGAGCGCGGGGTGATTCTTTCCGCCGGCGCCATCGGCTCGCCGCTCCTTCTCCTGCGCTCCGGAATCGGGCCGGCCGCGGAGCTCCGCCGTCTCGGGATCGCGCCGCGCCATGTTCTTCCCGGCGTCGGCGCCAATCTCCACGACCATCTTCTGGCCGGCGGCAATGTCTATCGCGCGCGGCGGGCGCTGCCGCTCTCGAACTACCAGCATTCGGAATCGCTGATGTATATCGAGCGCGGTGCTGCCGGAGCAGAGGCGGCACCGGAGCTGGTGCTGGCCTGCGTCATCGCCCCTGTCGTGACGGAGATGTTCGAGGCCCCGCTGATGGGCAGCGCCTATACCCTGATGTTCGGCTTCACCCATCCGCGGAGCCGAGGGCGCGTGGCTTTGCGCTCCGCCGATCCTGGGGTTCCGCCGGCGATCGACCCCAACTATCTCGCCGAGGGGTACGACCGCGAGGCGCATCTCGAGGCCCTCGACTGGGCGCGTCATCTCGGCGCCGCCCACGCCTTCGACGAATGGCGGGCGGCGGAGCTGCTGCCGGGGCATGCGGCGATGTCGCCGGCCGAGCGGCTGGCCTTTGTCGCCAAGGCCGCCTATACCCACCATCATCCCGTCGGCACCTGCCGCATGGGCGAGGGGGATGAGGCGGTGGTGGGACCGGATCTCAAGCTCCGCGGGCTCGAGGGGCTCTATGTCATCGATGCTTCCGTCATCCCGCGCATCACCACGGGGCCGATCAATGCCGCCATCATCGCGATTGCCGAGAGGGCAAGCGATCTTCTACGCGGCCAGTCGCCACTGGCTCCGATGGCGCCCGCATGATGCGCGGGATCGCATCGATCCTTCTGGCGCTGGCGCTCTCGGCGGGCGCGGCCAAGGCGGCCGATCCCGCGGTCGCGCTCTCGATCCGCAATGACGGCCCGGTGGCGCTGCGCTGCACGATCCTCTTCGGCCATTGGATCACCCAGGATGTCGGGCCGATCCCGCCGGGAGGCAGCGCCGAGGTCGCCATGTGGCGGGGCCAGCCCGCGGGCGCGCTCTACATCCCGCGCTTCGACGGCCGCAAGATGATGATCGAGAACCTGGTCTGCGGCAGCGATGCCGCTTGGGCCGAGACCTATGACCAGATCCCCTTGTTGCCGCTGCGCGACAGCGCCGCCGCCGGCTTCCGCACGGCCTGCAGGCCCGTCGGCAGGATCGCCTGCTCGGCGCCGGTCGTCACAAATCCGTAGCCGCTCCGAGGGGGCGAGATAAATCCGGACTGACCAAATCCGGCGAGATGGTAGACTGGGCGTCAAATCGGTCGGAATTCCACAGGGAAGTGGCGAACGCCAAGGGAGGCTCAGAACATGCCATATGACTATTCGCTCACGGCCTTCATTCCCGCCTCGGCGCGGGACATCTATAACGCTTGGCTGGACAGCCTCGCCCATTCCGAGATGACCGGCGCGCAGGCAAATATCTCGAGCGAGCCCGGCGCCGCGTTTTCGACCTGGGACGGCTATATCAGCGGACGCAATCTGGAGCTCGTTCCCGGCGAGCGCATCGTGCAGGCCTGGCGCACGACGAAGTTCGACGAGGATCACGAAGACTCGATCGTCACCATCACCCTCGAGGACCGCGATGACGGCGCCCTGCTGACGCTCTCCCACAGCAATGTGCCGGACACCCATCTCGGCTACGAACAGGGCGGATGGCACACGCATTATTTCGAACCCATGGTCGCCTACTTCACCGGCAAGCGCGCGGCGGGAGGCGAAGGGGAAGCGGAGGAGACTTCGGAACCCGTCTCGGCGACCGAACCCACCGCCGAGCCGGTGCGGCAGAGGGCGCGGCGGCCCGCGCGCCGGCCGAGCGCGAAGCGCGCGGTGCCGAAGAAGGCGCCCAAGGCGAAACCGAAGCGCGCCGCCGCGAAGAAGGCGGCCGCAGCCAAGGCGAAGCCGAAGCGGGCAGCGGCCAGGAAGAAACCTGTTGCGAAGAAGGCGGCGGCCAAGAGCCGGCGCAAGGCTGCCGCGCCAGCCGCAAAGCCGAAGCCGAAAGGCCGGGCCCCGAAGGCGAAAAAGGCCGCGGCCGCAAGCCGGCGACGACCGGCAGGCCGTGCCGGGGCGCGGGCCTCCAGGGCGCGGTCCCCCAAGGCGCGAACAGGGCGCGGAAGGCGCTAGCACGGCGGAGGCGAGGCCGGGTCCTCGCCTCCGGGCGGGTCGCCCGTCTGACGGAGCGATCGATGGCGGGGCCGCCCCAGCCGGCAGGCTGCGGCGCGCTGCCGCATCTTGTTGTCGCCCGCGGACTCCCGACACCAGTTGGACATCACGATGACCGGCATCACCACCATCACCTCCACCGTCACCGCCTCCTTCCTCGCCTCCTTCGTCGAGGTGGTGGAGGCCTTCACCATCATCCTGGCGGTCGGGCTTGCACGCGGCTGGCGGCCGGCGCTGACCGGGACGGTGCTGGCGCTTCTCCTGCTCGGCGCGCTGATCCTCCTGCTCGGCCCGCTGCTGGGCCTCATCCCCCTCCATCTGCTGCAGTTCGGCATCGGGGTCCTGCTCATCCTCTTCGGCATGCGCTGGCTGCGGAAGGCGATCCTGCGCGCCGCCGGATTCATCGGCCTGCATGACGAGGAGAAGGCCTTCGCGGCGGAGAAAGATCTTCTGGCGCGGCAGGCGGCCGACCGGCGCGCCGATTTCCTCGCCGGCACCGCCGCCTTCAAGGCGGTGCTGCTGGAGGGTGTCGAGGTAGTCTTCATCGTCATCGCGGTCGGCGCCGGGCGTGGCCTGCTCGGCTATGCCAGCCTGGGTGCGGTGGCGGCCTGCCTTCTGGTGCTGGCGATCGGTTTTCTCGTGCACCGTCCGCTGTCGCGGGTGCCGGAGAACATGCTGAAATTCGTCGTCGGTGTGATGCTGAGCAGTTTCGGCGTCTTCTGGACGGGGGAGGGGCTGGGCGCCGACTGGCCCGGCGGCGATGCCGCGCTGATCGCGATCGCGGTTCTGTTCCTCGCCGTGTCGCTCCTCACCGTGCGGCTGCTGCGCGGTACCCAGCCCGGCCGGATCGAGGCGGCTTCCCGATGACGGCCCTCCGCGCGGCGCTCGCCGAGCTCATCGGCATGTTCATCGATGACGGGCAGCTGGCGCTCACGCTGGTGGCGCTCATCGCCATCGTGACCCTGTTGGTGAAGATCGCCGGGATCGGTGGCCTTGCCGGGGGCATCTTGCTCCTGGCGGGCGCGATCGGCCTGCTGGTCGAGAGCGTCTATCGCGATGCCCGGCGGAAGAAGGCGACGGACTAGCGCTCCCTTCTCAGTTCGTCAGATCGCGGCGATGCACGATGATCGTCCCGTCCTTTTCCAGCTGGCGCTGGCGGTGCTTGCGGTCGGCGACCTGCTGGATCCGCTCCCGATGCCGCTCATAGATCCGCTCCAGCACCCCGCCCCCGGGGAGAACGCCGTCATCGAGGACGATGAGAGCGCTCTTGGAGACGCCGCAGTTCACGAGCAGCGCGCCATCGGTCGCGAAGAAGCGCATCACGCCCCGACTCGGATCATAGACGGCGCGATCGGGCTTGAACGATAGGGCCATAAAAGCCTCCGGCTCATCTTCCCCAGATATAATCCTACGCCAAGCATTGTCACCGGGCTATGACATCGTCTTCATGACTCGGATAGATTGACCCGATGGTCATTGCGCCTCATCTCGATCTCTTTGTCAGCCGCCTCGCTGCTCTGCTGCCGGCGGATTTCGCCCAAGCCGTCGCCAGGCTCGATCTTTCCGCGCCCCGGCCCCAGCCGCAGCCCGATTCCCTGCCGGTCTGCCGCTTCTGGGAGCGGGTGGTGGCCGGCGGGGGAGCGCTGCTGGCGCCGCTGGCGAAGCTGGCGCCTGCCCTCAGCTGGGTTCAGAACCCGAATTACGTCGCGGCCCCGCCGAGCCCGGAATTCCTCGAAAACTACGGCTATGCGGTTCTGGCGGGCCCGGGCGGGCTGGTGGCGAGCGAGGCCTTGGCGCTGGGCATCCTGCTGCTGGGCCCCGGCATCCACTATCCCAGCCACAACCATCCGGCCGTCGAGATTTATGTGGTGCTGGCCGGCGAGGCCGAGTGGCAGAAGGCCGGAGAACCCTGGCGGCGCGAGCCGCCCGGGGCGGTGATCCGCCACGACTCGATGGTGACGCATGCGACCCGCGCGCTGGCGGAGCCGCTGCTCGCCGCTTATGTCTGGCAGGGCGACCTCGCCACCCATGCCCGCATCATCGCCAGTCCCATGAAATCTGGTTCATGACCGCCTCCCTGATCACGCCGCCTTATCTCGAATCGCTGAACGAGTCGCAGCGCGAGGCCGTGGAGGCGACCGAGGGTCCGGTCCTGGTCCTGGCGGGAGCGGGCACGGGCAAGACCCGGGTGCTGACCACACGGCTCGCCCATATCCTGATGACCGGCAAGGCGCGGCCGGCGGAGCTTCTGGCCGTTACCTTCACCAACAAGGCGGCGCGCGAGATGAAGGACCGCATCTCGGCCCTGATCGGCCGGCCGGTGGAGGGCTGGTGGCTCGGCACCTTCCATGCGCTGGCCGCACGGCTCCTGCGCCGCCATGCCGAGATCGTCGGCCTCACCCCCAATTTCACCATCCTCGACACCGACGATCAGCTTCGCCTCCTGAAGCAGCTCGTCCTCGCCGAGGATATCGACGACAGGAAATGGCCGGCCCGCGCGCTGCTCGGCGCCATCGAGCGCTGGAAGGACCGCGGCCTCACGCCAGAGAAGGTCACCGAGGCGGAGCAGGCAAGCTATGCCGAGGGCATCGCGCTTCGTCTCTATCGCCAGTATCAGGAGCGGCTGCGCAGCCTGAACGCCTGCGATTTCGGCGATCTGCTGCTCCACAATCTGGGGCTCTTCGCCGCCGAGCCGGAGGTGCTGGCCCGCTATCAGGAGCAGTTCCGCTACATCCTGGTGGACGAGTATCAGGACAGCAATGTCGCCCAGTATCTCTGGCTGCGCCTCCTGGCCCAGGGGCGGCGCAATCTCTGCTGCGTAGGCGATGACGACCAGTCCATCTATGGCTGGCGCGGGGCGGAGGTCGGAAACATCCTGCGTTTCGAGAGCGATTTTCCCGGGGCGCGCATCATCCGCCTCGAGCGCAACTACCGCTCCACGGGCCATATCCTCGCCGCCGCCTCGGGGTTGATCGCCCATAACCGCGGCCGGCTCGGCAAGACCCTGCATACCGATGGCGAGCAGGGCGAGCAGATCCGCATCCGCGGCGTCTGGGACGGCGAGGAGGAGGCGCGCCAGGTCGGCGAGGAGATCGAGGCCCTGCAGCGCAAGGGCTGGACGCTCGGCAAGATCGCAATTCTGGTGCGCGCTGGCTTCCAGACCCGCGAGTTCGAGGAGCGCTTCATCACGCTCGGCCTGCCCTATCGCGTGCTGGGCGGCCCGCGTTTCTACGAGCGCCAGGAGGTGCGCGATGCGCTCGCCTATCTGCGCCTTCTCCATTCGCCCGCCGACGATCTCGCCTTCGAGCGCATCGTCAACAAGCCGCGCCGCGGCATCGGCGATACGACGCTGCGCCAGATCCACGAGACGGCGCGCCGGGCGGGCTTGAGCCTGGTGGAGGCGGCCCGCAGCCTCTCCCAGACCGATGAGCTGAAGCCGGCCTCGCGCCGGGCGCTCAGTCTCCTGATCGCCGATCTCGACCGCTGGCGCGCCATCGCGCCCGGCATCCCCCATGGCGAGCTGGCGGAGACCGTGCTCGACGAATCCGGCTATACCGCCATGCTCCAGGCGGACAAATCGCCCGATGCGCCCGGCCGGCTGGAGAACCTGAAGGAGCTGGTCGCCGCCATGGCGGAGTTCGAGAACCTCTCAGGCTTCCTCGATCATGTGAGCCTGGTGATGGAGAATGCCGAGGGCGATCCGCGCGACATGGTCAACATCATGACCTTGCACAGCGCCAAGGGGCTCGAGTTCGATGCCGTCTTTCTGCCGGGCTGGGAGGAGGGGATCTTCCCCAGCCAGCGCACCCTCGACGAGAACGGCAATGCCGGGCTGGAGGAGGAGCGCCGCCTCGCCTATGTCGGCCTCACCCGCGCGCGCAAGCGCGTCGAGATCTCCTATGCCGCCAACCGGCGCGTCCACAATCTCTGGCAGAGCTCGCTGCCCTCGCGCTTCATCGCCGAGATTCCCCATGCCCATGTGGAGGAGGACAGCGCACCCGGCCTCAGGCCCATGGCCGAGCCCGCCTTCGGCCGCTTCGAGGGCTTCCGTGACAGTTGGGGCTCGGCGCCGCGCCGCACGGCCCCGCTGATCGAGGGCGAGGCGCGCCGGGTCGAAAGCACGGCGACCTATGCACCAGGCGCCAAGGTATTCCATCGCAAGTTCGGGTATGGCGTCGTCGTGGCCGCCGAAGGCGACAAGCTCGACATCGCCTTCGAGAAGGCCGGCGCCAAGAAGGTGATCGCAAGCTTCGTCGTGCCGGCCGAGCAGGCCTCGTGACGCGGCTCTGGTCCGTGCAGCTGCGCCTCGGCGCCGCTGCCGCCGAAGCCGCGGAAGCCGTCCTCGAACCCTTCGCGATCGCGACCTCGCGCTATGAGGTCGCGGGTGGCCGGCTCTGGGAGGTTGAGGCGCTGATCAAGGGCGCGCCCGCCCGGCGCGCGATCCGCGCGGCTCTCGCTCCCTTCGGGGCGCCGAGCTTCGCGCTCGTGCCGGAGAAGGACTGGCTCGCCGAAAGCCGCAAGGCCTTGCGACCCGTCACCGCGGGCCGCTTCTATCTGCGCGGTAGCCATGTGCGGGGGCCGACACCGCGGGGCAAGCTCGCGCTCCTGGTCGATGCCGGTGTCGCCTTCGGCACCGGGCGGCATGAAACGACGAAGGGCTGCCTGATCCTCCTCGACCGCCTGGCGCGGGCCGGGCGCCGGTTCCATCGGATCCTCGATCTCGGCTGCGGCAGCGGCGTGCTGGCACTCGCCGCCGCGCGGCTCTGGCCCGGCCTCGTGCTCGGCATCGACAACGATCCCGCGGCGGTGCGGGTGGCGCGGGAGAATGCGGCGCTCAACGGCCTGGCGGATCGCATCCGCGTAATCCGCAGCGATGGCTTCGCCGCCGCGGGCCTGCGCCGCGCGGCGCCGTTCGATCTCGTCATGGCCAATATTCTGGCGGGCCCGCTGATCCGCCTCGCGCCGGGCTTGGCGCGGAATCTCGCCCCCGGCGGACGGGCAATTCTTTCCGGACTGATGACGGACCAGGTCTCGGATGTGCTGGCGGCATATCGCCGCCAGGGCCTGGTGCTGGAATTCGATCGTCACCGTGACGACTGGTCGGTGCTGCTACTGCGCAAGCCGAGGACGAGACGGATTTAACCCACTCTCGCGCTTCCTTCCCCCTCCCCCCTTGCGGGGGAGGGTTGGGGTGGGGGGCTGATCCGCGGCAGCGGATCAAACGGACTGAGATGCGCGATCGATAAAGCTAAGCCTCCTCCGGCGCGACCCAGTCGCGCCAGAGGGCCATCAGCGCCGCCAGGACCGCGGGCCCGAGGAAGAGCCCGAGCAGGCCGAAGGTCTCCAGCCCGCCGAGCAGCCCGAGCAGCACCCAGAGGAAGGGCAGCCTTGCCGCACCGCTGATGAGCGCCGGGCGCACCAGATGATCGGCGATGAAGACGACCAGCAGGCCATAGACCGTCAGCGCGATGGCCCAGGTGATCTGCCCCCCAGCCAGCATCACCCCCGCCACGGCGAAAATGGCGAGCGGCATGCCAAAGGGAATGATGGCGAGCAGGCCGCTGAGGGCGCCGACCATCGCCGGGTGTGGCACGCCGGCGATCAGGCAGGCGATGCCCCAGGCGAGGCCCTCGCCGAGCCCCACCAGCACAAGCCCGTTGACCGTCGCCCGGACCGCCACGATGAGCTGGGCGCCGAGCCGCCGGCCCCGCTCGCCCAGCAGGCGCTCCGCCAGCCCCGCGATCTCCCCGCCCAGCTTCTCGCCATCGCGGAAGAGGAAGAACAAGGTGAGCAGGGTGAAGAGGAACAGGATGATCCGATGCACGACGGCGGCACCCAGGCTTCTCGCCCACATGAGCACCAGGTTGTCGTTGAAATTGTGCAGGATATCGCGCGCCTTGCCGGGCGTGGCCAGATTGGCGCTCCACCATTCGCCGAGCCGATCGCCGATGAGGGGGAGGCGGGTCAACCATTCGGGCGCGGGCAGGCCCATCGCCGTGGCCTCGGCCGCCCGGTGCACCAGCTGAAAGGTCTCCCGCCCCACCTCGACCGCCCCGACCCCCAGTGGAAGGACCAGGATGAGCGCGACCAGCAAGGTGAAGAGCAAAGCGGGCAGCGCGCGGCGCTGCCCGTCTCCCGGCGTCCTCCGATGGAAGCGCCGGTAGAGCGGCCAGGTGGCGACCGCGATGACGAGGGCCCAGACCAGCGCCGCCAGGAAGCTCTGCAGCATCCAGAGCGCCAGCAGGGCAAGGGCGATGCCGAGGATGACGGCCGCCATGCGCTGGGCGGGTCGGGGATCAGCAGACATGTGCGGCCCCTTCTAGCGAGACTGCGCCGGGCGCACGTGGCTGGCCCGACCGGCGCATTCTCTCATTTGACCGCGCCGGCCGTCAGGCCCTTCACGATATAGCGCTCGAGGAAGATGCCGATGATCGCCAGCGGCGCGATCGCCGCCGTCGAGAGCGCCGCCATGGACCACCAGTTGATGCCCTGGGAGCCGGTCTGGCTCGCCACCATCACGGGAAGCGTCTTGGCATTGGTGCTGGTGAGGAGGGCCGCGAAGAAATACTCGTTCCAGCACAGCACGACCGAGAGGATGAAGGCCGCCACCATGCCGGGCAGCGCCACCGGCAGGACGATGCGCAGGAAGGCGCTCCAGACCGAGCAGCCGTCGATGAGCGCCGATTCCTCGAGCTCGCGCGGGATCGAGCCGAACTGGTCGCGCATGATCCAGATGACGATCGGCAGCACCATCAGGACATAGACCAGAAGCAGCCCTATCTGCGTGTCCAGCAGCGCCAGCTCCTTGTAGAGGGCGAGGAAGGGCATGGCGAGGACCACGGGCGGCAGGATGAGCTGCGACAGGAAGAAGAAGGAGATGTCCTTGTTCCGCCAGGGTCCGAACTTGTATTCGAAGCGGCTGAGACCGTAGCCGGCGAGCGAGCCGATGATCACCGCCACCAGCGAGGCGCCGATGGAGGCGAGGATGCTGTTCTGGAAGCGCTGGATGAACTCGTCGCGGACGGTGGAGATCTCGCCGATGGTGTCGGGCGAGAGGCCGAGGGAGCGCCACCCCTTCCAGGAGGGGGTGAAGTCGACCCAGGGGATCAGATGGCCTTGGGTCACGTCGACCGCCACCTTGAAGGAGGTGGTGACCGTCCAATAGATCGGGAACAGGCAGATGAAGGACCAGAGCAGCAGCGCGCCATAGATCAGCACGCGGCCGGTGAGGAGCCTCGCATGATGCGGGAGCCCGCTGTCCCGTTTCGGTGCCGATGCCGCAATCGCCACTTGAGCCGCGCCCTTCCGCGCCTAGGTGACTCGCCGCATCCAGCGGCTGGCCAAGGTGAGCAGGATCGTCACGAAGATGATGATGACCACGAGATAGAACTCCGCCAGCATGGTGCCGTAGCCGACATTCGAGCGGTCCCGGTACTCGCGATAGACGAAGCTCGACACCGTGTCGGTCGCCCCGCCCGGGCCGCCCGCCGTCACATTGATCACGATATCCGCGAGCTTCAGCTCGAAGATGATGCGCAGGATGACGGCGGTGAGGCTCACGGGAAGCATGAGCGGAAAGGTGATCTTCCAGAAGGCCTGCCAGCCGGTGGCGCCGTCCACCTTGGCGGCCTCCAGCACCTCGCCGGGCAGCGCCTGCAGCCCCGCCAGCAGCATGATGATGATGAAGGGGATGAAGACCCAGGAATCCATGCCCATGATGCTGAGCCGCGCGAGCCAGGGGGAGGCGAAGAAGGCGGGAATGTCCCAGCCGAGGGAGCGCGCCAGGCTCGCAACCGGCCCGAAGCGGTATTCCAGGATCGACTTGCCGATCATCCAGCTGACGGCAACCGGGCTCAGCATGAAGGGCAGCAGGAAGACGACGCGGAAGAACTTGCGGCCGCGGATATTGGCGTTCAGCAACAAGGCGAGCGCGAAGGCCAGCGCGTATTGCACCAGCACCGACAGCACGTAATAGACCATGTTGCCGAGCGCGTTCCAGAAATAGGGGTCGGCGAGGAGCTCGCGGAGATTGTCGAGCCCATTGAAATGGCGGCCCTGGAGCGAGCTCAGATTCCAGTCGGTAAAGGCGATGTAGAGCCCGAAGAAGGTCGGGAAGATCACCATGGCGATGGTGAACAGCAGAGCGGGCAGCAGGAAAAGCGCCTGGTGGCCGCGCTCCCCGCGGCTCAGCACTAGCTGGATGCCCAGCGCCACGGACCAGAGGAGATAGGCATAGGCCACCGGCCGCCAGGTCTCGAAGCCGACCGCGATGACGCCCACGTCGTAGAGAAGCTGAAGCAGCAGGATGGCGGCGAAGCCGAGCGACGCCAAGATGAGAAGCCAGCGGCCCGCATTCCTCCGGCTGGCCGAGATGTGATGCGATGCGACCTGGGGCCGATGGTCGCTGGCGAGCGTTGAGGAAGTCTCCATCCAGATCGCTACATCGTGTTTGCAGAAGGACCGGCCGGCGGCGAAAGGTTTCGCCGCCGGCCGGTCGTAGGGAGACGTTACAGGCCGAGAGAGGCCTTGTAGAGCGCGATCTGCTTGTCCCGGCCGAGCTGGTCGGTCAGCTTCTCCCAGGCGGTCGCGATATTGTTGGCGCCGGTCTGGGCATCGGTCTTGCCCGCGAAGGTCTTCGCCAGCTCGTCCTCCGCCAGGCTGTAATACTGGAAGATGCCCGGAATGCGCGGCTCGATGGCGCCGTTCGGGTGGTTGTAGGAGTCGAACTGGGAGGCCAGGTAGTTGGTGATGAAGGCCCGGTCATAGCCCGCACCCACCCACTCGTCGATGTTGTTCTGGCTGTTGCGGTAGCACTGGAAGCCCGAGGGATAGGCTGCCATCCACAGCGCGATGTCCTTGGTGCCGAGATGGGCCGCCGCACTCCAGGCCGCCCTGTGCTTGGCGGAATCGCTGTCGACGCGCGCCATGACATAGATGCCCCAGCCGAGATAGGCGAGGTTCGGGGCGTAGTTCGGGCCGCTCGGCAGCGTCTCCCATTTGCCGGTCTTGGAATTGTAGACGTCGTCGGAGCCCGGCAGGATGCTGAAGCCACAGACATCGCCGATGACCGAGGTGTCGCTGGTCTTCGCGTTCGAGCCGATATCGCCCCACCAGGTGACCATCGAGCCCGTGCCGGCGAGGAACTGCTGGAAGCCGGTCGTGTTGGGATCGGCGTTGATCTGGTCCGCCGGCTCCGAGGGCAGGGCGTCGATCACGTCCTGGATCGCCCGGACCCAGGCCGGGTTGGTGATCCGGGGCTTCATGGTGTCGACGTCGAACAGCCAGGCCTTGTCGTCGGGATGCTTGGCATAGGCGGTGGCGCGGCTGCCCAGGAAGTAGAAGCAGAATCCGCCCCAGGGCTTCGGCGAGTCGAGATAGCCGAAGGCGTCCTTGCCGGCGATCTTCTTGCCCTTCAGGAATTTGGTCACCGCCTGGACCTGCTGCCAGGTCTTGGGAACGCCCCAGTCCCCCTTGCCGCCCTCGGCCGTCCAGGCCTTGGCGAGATCGGCATCGGAGAAGTAGTCGGTGCGGTAGTTGAAGTTGTGGGTATCGCCGTCGATGTCGACGCAGTAGATCTTGCCGCCCCAGGTGCCGACCGGGGGCTTGCGGTAATTGACGTAGTCGTCGAAATCGATCTGGTTCTTGACCCAGTCCGGCATCTCGGAGGCGAGCCCCTTGCCGCAGACATCGCCCTCGAAGGGCGCGCCCATCTCCAGGATGTCGAAATCGACGGTACCGCTCGCTATTGCCTGCTGGAGGCGAGGATTGTAGTCGGCCTGAGCAAGATCGATCCACTTGATCTTGGTACCTGTGTAGGCTTCCCAGGG
>DATFRE010000367.1:0-14892 GCA_035263545.1 Dongiaceae bacterium | reverse complement strand
ACTGGTGGCGCCCCCCCAAGCTGCGAGGCGATCGCGATCTGGTGGTTACCCGGCACCAGTTTGCTCACCGGCAGGATGACCCATTCGCCCCGGTCATCGGCCACCACCGTGCCGATCTTCTGTCCGTCGGCGGTGATCGTCACCGTGGCACGGGGTGCGGCCCGGCCGGCGATGACCGTCCCACCGTCTGGATTCACCCGCACGATGTCGAAGCTGGGCCGGACCGGCGGCGGCGGGGGGGCCGGCGCCGCGGGCGCCGCGACGCTTGCTGTCTGGTTGGCCGCCGGGGCGGCGCCCGAGGCGGGTGCCGGTGCCGTGGTGCCTGTGGAGGTGGCGTTGGAACCCGCGGCCGCGCCGCTGCCCGAACTGCTGTTCGAGGGTGTCGTGGCTGCGATGCTGGGAGGTGCCGCGGGCTGCGCTCCGGTGCTCTGGCCGCTCGCGCTGGCCGCGGGCTGGCTGGTCGTGCCCTGGCCGGTGGAGCCCTGATTGGTCGAGCCTTGATTGACCGATGTCTGAGATGTCTGATTCGTCGCGCCCTGGCTCGCCGAGCCTTGGGTTGTGGCTTCCTGGGGCGTGGATTCCTGGGTCGTCGAGCCCTGAGCCGGCGTCCCCTGCGTCGCCGGGCCCTGCCCGGACGACTCCTGGCTCTCCGTTGACTGTGCGGTCGACCCCTGTGCCGTCGACCCCTGGGCGGTCGACCCCTGGGCGGTCGACCTCTGGGCGGTCGACTCCTGAGTGGTCGCCCCCTGAGTAGTCGAGCCCTGCGCTGCCAAGCCCTGCGTGGTTGTACCTTGGGCCGAGCCCTGGGTCGTCGGGGCCTGAGCCCCGCCGGCGGTGCTGCCGGAGGGTGCGGTCGTCACGGCCGGGGCCGGGGCTCCGGTATCGCCGAGCTCATCGCGGTTGATCACGTAGTTGAGCAGGAGCGCGGCGACAATGACCGCGACTCCCATCGCACCCAGTATCGCGAACCGATTCAAGGCTCCTCGCGGATTTGCTGGAAAATCAATGACTTTAGTCTAATACCTCAGGAAGTACCGGGCAATCAATCGAATCCCGATCCTGCTTGGGTCGCCTTGGCGGCGGGATTGGCAATAGGGGGGAGGCTTTCGAGATATGTGGCCACCGCCTCGCGGTCTGCATCGGTCATCTTGCTCGTGCCGTTGGCGATCACCTCGCCCATAGTCGAGCCGACGACATCTCCGCTGGGCAGCAGTCCGGTCTCCAGAAACATCAGAAGCTGGCTATGCTTCCAGCTGCCGATACCGGTCGCCTTGTCCGGCGTGATATTGGGCATCTTCATTCTGTCCGGGCCGCTGGGATTGCCCGAAAAGGCGAGGCTTGTCTCCAGCCCGCCCATGAAATCCCGGGGCGTATGACATTCGCCGCAATGGGCCATGCCCTGGACGATATAAGCACCTCGATTCCAGACGGCGCTCTTGCCGGGATCCGGCACATAGGGACCGGGCGTGAAGTTCAGCCAGCGCCAGAAGGTCTGCAGCCGGCGCCAGGAGAACGGAAACCAGAGATCCTGCGCGCGGCTCGGCTGGGCGATGGGCGGTAGCGAGAAAATGTAGGCCTTGAGATCGAGGATGTCGGCATCGGTCATCAAGGTGAAAGAGGTATAGGGGAAGGCGGGAAAGAGATGCGCTGCATCCGCACGGATGCCTTCGCGCAGGGCCCGCAGGAAATCCGCATCCGACCAGCTGCCGATCCCATAGGTCGGGTCAGGCGTGATATTGGGCGCATAGAAGGTCCCGAAGGGTGTATCGATCGGCGGCCCGCCGGCCAGCAGCGCTCCCTTGTGCTTGGTGTTGGTGTGGCAGTTGCCGCAGCCCGCGACCGCAAAGACATAGGCGCCGCGCTTGACCGCCGCGGCGTCGGTCGCGGCCTGCGCGAGCGCCGGCCCCGCCACAAGCAGCCCGAGCAGAGGCAGGAACAGAAGGTAGAGCGCAACTTGGGGGGAAGGGCCTCGGGGCATGCGACAGCGCACCTACATCATCCGCCCGTTCGCGACCAATCAAGCCTGCGTGACGGCGCCCTTCACAAGGGGCGCCTGAGGGGATACATGAACGCCCTCGATTCAAAAGGCAGGTTCAATGTCCTTCGATACGTCACTCTGCGTCTATTGCGGCAGCGGCCTCGGCGTCGACAGCCGCCATGTGGAGGCCGCGCGCGACCTCGGCCGGCTGCTGGCCACCAGGCGCATCCGGCTGATCTATGGCGGGGCGCGCATCGGGCTGATGGGAACCCTGGCCGACGCGGCGCTCGGCGCCGGCGGCGAGGTGGTGGGCATCATCCCCGGCCATCTCGACAAGACGGAGCTCGGCCATCGCGGCGCCACCGAGCTGATCGTCGTCGACAGCATGCATCGGCGCAAATACATGATGTTCGAGCTGTCCGACGCCTTCGCCATCCTGCCCGGTGGTCTCGGCACGCTGGACGAGGCCTTCGAGATGCTCACCTGGCGCAAGCTCGGCCTGCATGACAAGCCCGTGCTCCTGGTCGACATCGCCGGCTATTGGCAGAGCCTGCTGCGCCTCATCGATCATGTGATCGCCCAGGGCTTTGCCGCGCCCACCGACCGCGATCTCTACAAGGTCGTCTTCACCGTCGAGGAGCTGGTGCAGGCGGTTGAAACCGCGCCGCGGCCGAAGATCGTCGCTCAGCCCGAGCGCCTGTGAGGCGTGCAACGACACCCGCGACAGCGGGATGTGGGCGCTGGCGACGGCCCGATCCGCTCGGCTATGATCCGCCGCCACGAACCGGAACCAGGACGTCATGAAGAAGATCAAGGTTGCCCAGCCGATCGTCGAGCTCGACGGCGACGAGATGACGCGCATCATCTGGCAGTTCATCAAGGAGAAGCTGGTCCGTCCCTATCTCGATCTGGAGCTTCTGTATTTCGATCTCGGCATCGAGAACCGCGACAAGACCGAGGACCAGGTGACCGTCGATGCCGCCAACGCGATCAAGAAGCACGGCGTCGGCGTCAAATGCGCCACCATCACCCCCGACGAGGCGCGGGTGAAGGAGTTTCACCTCAAGAAGATGTGGAAGTCGCCCAACGGCACGATCCGCAACATCCTCGACGGCACCGTCTTCCGCCAGCCCATCATCTGCCGCAACGTGCCGCGCCTCGTCCCCGGCTGGACCCAGCCGATCGTCATCGGCCGTCATGCCTTCGGCGACCAGTACCGCGCAACCGACATCCGCATTCCCGGCAAGGGTCGCTTCACCATTCGCTTCGAGCCCGCCGACGGAAGTCCCGCGATCGAGCAGCAGGTTTTCGACTTCCCCGGCGGCGGCGTGGCGCTTGCCATGTACAATCTCGATGACTCGATCCGTGGCTTCGCACGGGCCTGCCTCAACTACGGCCTCAGCCTGGGCTGGCCGGTCTATCTCTCCACCAAGAACACGATCCTCAAAACCTATGACGGCCGCTTCAAGGACATCTTCCAGGAGGTCTTCGACGCAGAGTTTGCCGCCGCCTTCAAGGAGAAGAAGATCTCCTATGAGCATCGCCTGATCGACGACATGGTGGCCGCGGCCCTCAAATGGAACGGCGGCTTCGTCTGGGCCTGCAAGAACTACGATGGCGACGTGCAGTCCGACACCGTGGCCCAGGGTTTCGGCTCTCTCGGCCTCATGACCTCGGTGCTGCTCTCGCCCGACGGGCGCACGGTGGAGGCGGAGGCGGCCCACGGCACGGTCACACGCCATTACCGCGAGCATCAGAAGGGCAAGGAAACCTCCACCAACCCGATCGCCTCCATCTATGCCTGGACGCGCGGCCTCTGGTACCGGGGCAAGTTCGACAACACCCCCGAGGTCCAGCACTTCGCCGAGGCGCTGGAGCGGGTCTGCGTGGCCACGGTTGAATCGGGCTTCATGACCAAGGATCTGGCCCTGTTGATCAGCCCGCAGCAGACCTGGATGACCACGACCCAGTTCCTCGACAAACTCGACGTCAATTTGCAGAAGGCAATGGAGTAGACATGTTGAAGAAGACCATCGCGGCGGCCGTGTTTGCCGCCAGCCTCGGTGCCGCGGGCGGCAACGCGCAAGCGGCCGATCCCGAGAACACCCTCTATATGGACCTGACCTATGGCCGGGTCGTGATCGAGCTCCGGCCGGATCTGGCGCCCAAGACGGTGGCGCGGATGAAGGAGCTGACGCGCCAGCATTTCTTCGACGGCATCGTCTTCCATCGGGTGATCAGTGGCTTCATGGCCCAGACCGGTGATCCGACCGGCACCGGTTATGGCGGCTCCGGCCAGCGCCTGCCAGCCGAGTTCTCCAGCGCCCATCACGTCCGCGGGACGGTGTCCATGGCCCGCGCCCAGGACCCCAACAGCGCCGACAGCCAGTTCTTCATCTGCTTCGTCGCCGTTCCCCAGCTCGACGGCCAGTACACCATCTGGGGCCAGGTGGTCTCGGGCATGGAGTTCGTCGAGAGGATCAAGCGCGGCGACAGCGATCCCAACGGGATGGTCACCCCGCCCCAGGACAAGATCCTGAAGATGCAGGTGGCAGCGGACGTGAAGCAGTAGAGGCTGCCGCTTCCACCTGCTTTTCGTCATCCCGGCGAAAGCCGGGCGCTTCCCTGCCGGCCCAGGCGCTACGACCCCGTCGTCGGTTGTGGAGGCTTCGGGCGGCCCGCATCGCCGAGACGGCTCTCGGCGATCCGGGCGATCTTCTGGCGCAGATCCGGGTACTGATCGATCAGCTTGCGGAAGTCGCTCGCCTCGAGAGCGAGGAGCTGCGTTTCCGTGGCGGCGGTGACCGTGGCCGTGCGCAGGCCCTCCTTCAGCAACGCGATCTCGCCGAAGAACTGCCCGCCGCGCAGATGCACCGGATGGGGCTGGACATCGACCTCCACCTCGCCCGACATGATGAAGTACATCGCCGTCGCCGGCTCGCCGCGGCGCACGATCGCGTAGTGGGCCGGCGCGATCTCCGGCTTCAGCAGCCGGGCGATGGCCGCGATCCCCGAGGCATCGAGCCCGGCGAAGAGCGGCACCTTGGCCACGGTGTTCCAGGTGACCACGAAATCGCGCCGGCGGATCTCGGCGGCGAAGCCTGTGGCGAGGATGCCTGCCGGCACGGCGAACATGGCGATGCCGAGCAGCATGGTGAAACCGGCGAACAGTCGACCGAAGACGGTCACCGGCACCATGTCGCCATAGCCCACCGAGGCGATGGTGACGATGGACCACCAGAGGCTGGCCGGGATCGAGGAGAAGAGCTGCGGCTGGGCGTCGTTCTCCAGCATGTAGATGATGGTGGAGGTCAGAACCAGCAGCACCAGCATCACGGTGATGGCCGCCATCAGGGAGCGGCCCTCGTTGCGCAGCACCGTGGTGACCAGGGTGAGGGCCGGAGCGTAGCGGGCGATCTTGACGATAGCCACCACGGCCGCAAGCCTCGCGGCGCCCGGCCCAAAAGCCCCCAGGGCATGGGCCAGCTGAGGCAGCACGACGAGGCCGTCGATGATTCCCAGCGGCGACAGGGCGTAGTCGAGGGTCACCTTCAGCGGATGGGTTTGCGCGTCGGGATCGCGACCGGAAGCACCGAAGAGGCGCGCCGCATATTCGAGAGTCAGGACGACGAAGGATGCGATGGACACATCGCCCAGGATCCGCGTCGTCGTCGGCGGCAGGCCCTGGATTGTGGTCCACATCGCCGCTGCGACGCTGCCGAGGATGGCCAGCAGGATGACGCCCCTCACCAGGAGAGCCGGCAGGGGTCTATGCTCCGTCGGATTCAGAACGGCATAGGTGGCGGCGCGTAGCTCGCCCGACATCGCCTTTCCCCCTCCCCGCCCCGCTAGATCAGGCGGCTTCTCCCGCGCTCCGCACCGCCTGCTCGATCGCGGCGAGCGCCGCCTGCGCCTGCGCGCCATCGGGCCCGCCGGACTGGGCCATATCGGGGCGGCCCCCGCCGCCCTGGCCCCCGAGGCTCCGGCTGCCGAGCCGGGCGAGATCGACCGCGTTGAAGCGCGCCGTCAGATCGTCGGTCACCGCCACGACGAGGGAGGCACGCTCCTCGCTGCGGGCGACGAGAGCGACGATGCCGGAACCGATCTGCTGCTTGAGCGCATCGGCCATGCCTTTCAGCTCCTTGGCCGGCACATCTTCCAAGAGCCGCGCGGCGAGCTTGACGCCGGCCACCTCCTTGACGGCGGCATCCTCGCGCCCGCCGCCGGTGGCCAGACGCTTGCGCGCCTCCGTCAGCTCGCGCTCCAGGCGCCGACGCTCCTCGACCAGTCCCGCGATGCGCTGGGGCAGCTCGGCAGGCTGCACCTTCAGCGCCGCCGCCGCCTCGCTGATCAGGCGGTCCTGCTCGCCGACATAGCTATCGGCGGCTTCCCCGGTAAGCGCCTCGATCCGGCGAACTCCCGCCGCAACCGCGCTCTCGGCGACGATCTTGAAATAGCCGATATCGCCGGTACGGCGGACATGGGTCCCGCCGCAGAGCTCGGTCGAGAAATGGCCGCCCTCATCCTCCCCGCCCATGGAGACGACCCGCACCTCCTCGCCGTATTTCTCGCCGAACAGGGCAAGTGCCCCTTCCTTCACCGCCGCATCGGGAGTCATGAGCCGGGTTGCCACCTCGGCATTGCCGCGGATGCGCCGATTGACCTCCTCCGCCACGACGGCGAGGTCCTCGGGCGATGGTGGCGTCGGCTGGCTGTAGTCGAAGCGCAGGCGGTCGGGTGCCACGAGGGAGCCCTTCTGGGTGACATGGGCGCCAAGGCGGCGGCGCAGCGCCTCATGCAGCAGGTGGGTGGCGGAATGATTGGCCCTGAGTCGCATACGTCGCTCGCCATCGACGCGCATCTCGACCGCTTCGCCGATCGCGAGCTTTCCCCGGCGCACCCGGCCGAAATGGACGTGCATATCCCCGAGCTTCTTCTGGGTATCGTCGATGACGACCTCAAGGCCGTGGGCATTGATGAAGGTGCCGCTATCGCCCATCTGGCCGCCGGACTCGCCGTAGAAGGGGGTCTGGTTGGCTATGAGAGCCACGGTGTCGCCGGCCTCGGCCCGCTCGATCGGCTTACCATCCTTGACGATGGCGAGGACCTGCCCCTCTGCGACCTCGGTCGCATAGCCGAGGAAATCCGTGGCGCCGACCTTCTCGCGCAGGTCGAACCAGACCTGCTCGGTCGCCGCCTCGCCGGAGCCCGCCCAGGCCTTGCGCGCCGCCACGCGCTGGCGCTCCATCGCCGCATCGAAGCCCGCGATATCGACCTTGCGGCCCTGGCCACGCAAAATGTCCTGGGTCAGGTCGATGGGAAAGCCATAGGTGTCGTAGAGCTTGAAGGCGATCTCGCCGGCAAGTGCTTGGCCGGCGCCGAGGCGCGCCAGTTCGTCATCCAGCAGCCGAAGCCCGCGATCGAGGGTCTGGCGAAAGCGTGTCTCCTCGAGGCGCAGCGTCTCGGTGATGATCGCCTCGGCCCGGACCAGTTCGGGATAGGCCTGCCCCATCTCGGCGACGAGCGCCGGCACCAGCCGCCACATCAAGGGGTCTTTCGCGCCCAGCCTCTGTGCATGGCGCATGGCGCGGCGCATGATCCGGCGCAGCACATAGCCGCGCCCCTCATTGGAGGGAAGTACGCCATCGGCCACCAGGAAGCTCGAAGCGCGCAGATGGTCGGCGATGACCCGATGCGATACCGCCTCCGCCCCATCGGGATGAGTCCCGGTCGCCTCGGCGGAGGCCAGAATCAGGGTCCGCATAAGATCGATGTCGTAGTTGTCGTGCTTGCCCTGCAGCATTGCGGCCAGGCGCTCCAGACCCATGCCGGTATCGATGGAAGGACGCGGGAGATCGATGCGCTTCTCCTTGGTCACCTGCTCGAACTGCATGAAGACCAGGTTCCAGATCTCGATGAAGCGGTCGCCATCGGCGTCGGGGCTGCCCGGAGGCCCGCCGGGGATCTTGTCGCCATGGTCGTAGAAGATCTCCGAGCAGGGGCCGCACGGGCCCGTATCGCCCATGGCCCAGAAGTTGTCGCTGGTCGGGATGCGGATGATCTTCTGCTCCGGCAGGCCGGCGATGCGGTGCCAGAGATTGAAGGCATCGTCGTCCTCGGCGAAGACAGTGATGAGCAGGCGCTGCTTCGGCAGGCCGAATTCGCGGGTCACCAGATTCCAGGCCAGCTCGATCGCGCGCTCCTTGAAGTAGTCGCCGAAGGAGAAGTTGCCCAGCATCTCGAAGAAGGTGTGGTGGCGTGCCGTATAGCCGACATTCTCGAGATCGTTATGCTTGCCGCCGGCGCGCACGCATTTCTGCGCCGTGACGGCGCGGCTGTAATCGCGCTTCTCGGCGCCGGTGAAGACGTTCTTGAACTGCACCATGCCCGCATTGGTGAACATGAGGGTCGGATCGTTGCGGGGCACGAGCGGGCTCGATGGGACGACGGTGTGACCGTTGGCCGCAAAGTAGTCGAGAAAGCTCCGGCGAATGTCGTTGACGGTCTGCATCATCCTCGTTCCGGGCCACAATGGCGGGGCCCAAGCGCCTCCAGGCAGCAAGTGCCGTGCAATCCCTGAATGTGGGCGATATTGGCGCATCCAGCAAGCCTTTGCGGCTCGCCCGGCGCCGGGGCAAGCGGCCCCCAAAAGGAAAACGCGCGACGGGGGAGGTCGCGCGTTTTCGAAGGAACCACCGGCGGAGAGGAGGGTCGCCGCGGCTCCAGGCGCGGCGGCCGGAGCTGAATGCCCCGGCCGCCAGCCATGCTATTCCTCGTCGCCGGCCGCTGCCTCCTCGCCGGTCCGGGCATCCATCATGGCACCGGCGACGAGGCCGGCGTTCTGGCGGATTGCCTTCTCGATCTCGGCCGCGACCTGAGGATTCTCCTTCAGGAACCGCTTGGCATTCTCCCGGCCCTGGCCGATGCGCTGGCCGCCATAGGAGAACCAGGCCCCGGACTTCTCAACGACTCCGGCCTGGGCGCCGAGATCGATGAGCTCGCCGGTCTTCGAGACGCCCTCGCCATACATGATGTCGAATTCGACGACGCGGAAAGGCGGGGCCACCTTGTTCTTCACCACCTTCACCCGCGTCTGGCTGCCCACAACCGTGTCGCGGTCCTTGATCGAGCCGATGCGCCGGATGTCGAGGCGGACCGAGGCATAGAACTTCAGGGCATTGCCGCCGGTGGTGGTTTCGGGATTGCCGAACATGACCCCGATCTTCATCCGGATCTGATTGATGAAGATGATCATGCAGCGCGAGCGCGAGATGGAGCCCGTCAGCTTGCGCAGCGCCTGGCTCATCAGCCGGGCATGGAGGCCGACATGGGAATCGCCCATCTCCCCTTCGAGCTCCGCCCTCGGCACCAGCGCTGCGACGCTGTCGATGACCAGCACGTCCACGGCGCCGGAACGGACCAGCGTATCGGCGATCTCGAGAGCCTGCTCGCCGGCATCGGGCTGCGAGATCAGGAGCTCC
Source organism: Dongiaceae bacterium (assembly GCA_035263545.1). Lineage (GTDB taxonomy): Bacteria > Pseudomonadota > Alphaproteobacteria > Dongiales > Dongiaceae > DASXQK01. The sequence goes on along the minus strand of DATFRE010000367.1, from coordinate 5,433 downwards.
TCCACATTGACGCCAAGCTTGGCGGCATAGCTGGGATCGAGGGCATGCTCGGCGTCGATGAAGGCGCAGGTGCCACCCTGCTTCTGAGCCTCGGCGACCACATGGAGGGCGAGCGTCGTCTTGCCCGAGCTCTCCGGCCCATAGATCTCGATCACCCGGCCACGAGGGAGTCCGCCGATGCCGAGCGCGATGTCGAGCCCGAGAGAGCCGGTGCAGATCGCCTCGGACTCGACCGCATTCTCCCGCTGGCCGAGCCGCATGATCGATCCCTTGCCGAATGCCCGCTCGATCTGTCCGAGAGCGGCCTCCAATGCCTTCGACTTGTCCATGCCCTCTTTCTCGATGACCTTAAGGACCGGCTGCGACATCGCTTCTCTCCCCTTATTCCATATGGGACGGGTTCAGTGCAATGGTCGCGAATGTACGCATTTTGTTCTAAAAATGCAAGCGAAAATCGGATCAAAGATGGAACAAATGAGGATTTATTAGGGAATATAGCTTAGGTGATGAAATCACTCGCTATTTTAGCAATGGCTGCGGATCAGCCCTCCTCCGCCAGCACATCCTTCACCTTTCCGGCGAGCTGCTTGAGGCTGAACGGCTTGGCGAGAAAGTGCAGACTGGCGTCATTGTCAGGCATCCTGAGGGCTGCTTCCGCATAGCCGGAGATGAAGATCACCTTCAGCCCGGGACGGGCGGCCCGGAACCCCGCCACCAAGGCAGGCCCGTCGATCTCGGGCATGACCACGTCGGTGATGACGAGGTCGATAGGGTCCGACGTCTGGCTCATGATGTCGAGCGCCGCTCTTCCGCTGCGGGCCTCGATAACCTTGTAGCCCTTGTTGCGTAGCGCCCGGGCGCTGAACAGCCGCACGGCCTCCTCATCCTCGACGAGCAGGATCGTACCGGTGCCGGTCAGATCCCGGGTCTCCTCCTCGCCCTCGCGCCTTACGGGTGAGGTCGCCCTCTCCGGATGCCGCGGCAGGTAGATCCGGAAGTCGCTGCCCTTGCCGACAACGCTGTCGAGCGACAGATAGCCGCCGCTCTGCTTGACGATCCCGTAGACGGTCGCAAGCCCGAGGCCCGTGCCCGCTCCAACGCGCTTGGTGGAGAAGAAGGGCTCGAAGATCCGGTCGATGATGTCGGGCGGAATGCCGGTGCCGCTATCGATGACCTCGATCTGGACGTAGTCGCCAGGCGGAATGGTTTCGCCCGTGGCGGGGAGCGGCCGGTCGAGCTTGAGATTGCCGGTGCGGATCGTCAGGGTCCCACCACCCGGCATGGCGTCGCGGGCGTTGACGGCGAGATTGACGATGACCTGCTCGAGCTGTCCCGGGTCGACCAGCACCGGATGGAGGTCGCGCCCATGCTCCAGCCTGAGGTCGATATTGTGACCGATGAGGCGGCGTAGAAGATGCGCGAGTTCGGCCAGGACCTCCGACAGAGCGACGACGCGCGGCTGCAAGGTCTGGCGCCGCGAATAGGCGAGGAGCTGGCGCACCAGGTTCGCCGCCCGATTGGCGTTCTGGCGGATCTGCATGATATCGGGGAAGGAGGGATCGCCGGGCCGGTGGCGCAGCAGCAGCAGATCGCAGAAGCCGATCATGACCGTCAGAAGGTTGTTGAAGTCATGGGCGATGCCGCCGGCGAGCTGCCCGACGGCCTTGAGCCGGAGGGTCTGGGCGAGCTGGGCCTCGAGCCGTCCGCCATTGGCCGGACCGGCCGAGCGCACACCCCGCTCGGCCGAGCCCTCCAGAGCCTGAACCAGGGGCCGCAATGCGTCCTCTGCGCGGCGCTCGGCCGTGATGTCGCGGCAGAGCCACAGAACATGGCCTGACGGCCTGCCCAGGGGCTCGGCGATCACCTCGCGCCAGTCGATCTCGCCCGAGGGGACGGAGATGGCCAGGGTCGTTCGGCCGCCCCCCGCCGACTGACTGAGTCGGGCCAGCTCTGTCTCGGGTGCCTCCCCGGCGGCCCGCCGGGATAGCAGCTCCGCCATGGGGGTCATGGCATCCGGGAACTCATTTCGACATGTGGTATTAGAAAAGATAACCCGGTTGTCACTGACGATCTGGACCGCGACCGGCAGAGAGTTCAGGGCTTGTGTCGTCATGTGCAACCGCGCGCGGGAAAGGGTCAGGGCCGCGCCAAGTCCGGCTGCCGCGACAAAGGCTAGTCCGATCAGAACCCAAGCGAGCCCGCTCAACATCCCCTTCGCTCCGCTGCCCTCTCCCCAGAGAGCGCCCTGCGCATTATGGCAGCCGTCCCGCGGCCAAAGCGAGGGCGACCGCCTTCTTGCCGTCTTGCTTAGAGGCAGCCTTGTTCCGCGAGGCACAAGACGTTACAGTTCTGCTTCTACGCGCGGGCGGCCAGGGGGAAAAGAATGCTGTTCCTGACGCGCAAGGTGGGCGAGTCGATCGTCATCAACGACAACATCGAGCTCACCGTTGTGGAGGTCCGGGGAAAGTCGATCAAGCTAGGCTTCACCTTCCCACCAGAGGCGAAGGTGTTGCGGCGCGAGTTGCACGACCGCATCAAGGCTGATGGCGTCAAGGCGGAAAGCGGGGTCAGGAAACCCGATGCGGCCGAGGATATCGGCAGCGAGACGGAGATCCCGACGGTTTCCTGAATCCGGCGAGCGTGCTCGCCAGCTTCGGTCGTCTTGGCTTCAATCGTCCCTGTGGGTCCGCTCCATGCGCTCGTGGCGCTCCTGCGCCTCGATCGACAGGGTGGCGATCGGCCGCGCCTCGAGCCGGCGCAGGCTGATGGGTTCCGCCGTGTCCTCGCAATAGCCGTAAGTGCCATCTTCGATGCGCTTCAACGCATCGTCGATCTTGGTGATCAGCTTGCGCTCGCGATCGCGGGTTCTGAGTTCAAGCGCGCGGTCGGTCTCCAGGGAGGCGCGATCGGCGATATCGGGCTCCGACAGACTCTCCTCCTGCAGGTGCTGGAGGGTTTCGTTCGATTCATGAAGCAGCTCGGCCCGCCAACGCAACAGCTTCTGGCGGAAATACTCAAGCTGCATCGGATTCATGAAAGGCTCTCTCTCGGTCGGGCGGTAGTCGGGCGGCAGAAGAGGTTTCATTAGGTTCTGATCTCGACTCATGCGGACTCCGAAGGCGCGCGGAGTATATGAATTTTCTCGCCGCGGGCAAGTCGGGCGAAGCCCGGAGGCGGTCGGCCATCCTATTGAATTTCCATGAGAATATATTATGGCCTCCGCCGGGGTCTTCAGCCCGGGCCCGGAAAGTGTTGCCCAGGCCCCCGGCCAGGCCCCTCGCGACACGCCGATTTTCCACCCCCACCTTGTGGCAATTTTCGTCTGGCAGGCCCTGGGTCCTGGTAACACCCCCGGGCTTGTTGGTAATGTTCGTTAACGATGTGGAATAAACTGGGGAGAGGACGAATGCGCGTCCTGCTGATTGAAGACGATCCGGATACGGCTGAAAGCATTGCTCTCATGCTGCGTGCCGAGAAATTCGTCGTGGATACGACGGAGTTCGGCGAGGACGGCCTCGAGATCGGCAAGCTTTACGATTATGACATCATCTTGCTGGATCTGGTCCTGCCGGACATCGACGGCTATGAGGTGCTGCGGCGCCTGCGCCAGTCGCGGGTGGCGACTCCGATTCTGATCGTCTCCGGCCTCGGCGAGCTGGACAACAAGATCAAGGGGCTGGGCTTCGGCGCCGACGATTACCTGACCAAGCCTTTCGACCGGCGCGAGCTGATCGCCCGCATCCACGCCATCGTCCGCCGCTCCAAGGGCCACGCCGACCAGGTCATCCGCACCGGCAAGCTCTCGGTCAATCTCGACACCCATATCGCCGAGGTCGATGGGCGGCCGCTGGCCCTGACCGGCAAGGAATATGGCGTGCTCGAGCTGCTCTCCCTGCGCAAGGGGACGACCCTCACCAAGGAGATGTTCCTGAATCATCTCTATGGCGGGATGGACGAGCCCGAGCCGAAGATCATCGACGTCTTCGTCTGCAAGCTTCGCAAGAAGCTGCTCAAGGTCACCGGCGGGGAGAACTACATCGAGACCGTCTGGGGCCGCGGCTATACCCTGCGCGACCCGGCAGAGGAAATGGTCCCCGCTCCTGCGAAGGTCGTCTGATCGGGACGGCAATTCGTTTGACCGGATCGGACCGGCATCGGGTTCAGCCGGGCTGGGGAGCTCCCAGGATCGTCTCGAGATAGACCCGATCCGGGCTTTCTTCCGGAATGTCCAGACGTCCTCCGAGCTCGACAGCGAGCAAGGCCGCGTAATAGCCGACCACGGTGCGAGCGGTCAGATCGGCGCTGGGCGAGCTGGCCAGGATCGCCGATTTCAGCTCCGGCGTCAGGCGCGCATGCGGGGCCTTGCAGTCCACCGCCAGACGATCCGGCCGGGCCACGATCTGAAGCAGCCCGCCCCGCGGCAGGCAATCGACGCCCAGCAGAATCATGTTGAGGAGAAGCCGGCAGCCCCCCGGCGGCAGGACCTCGTTTCCCGGCGGCGGCCAGCCGAGATGAACCTCGCCCCCGTGCAGCAGGCTCTGGGCCAAGCTGCGGGCTTCGGCCGGGCCAAAGCTCGGATCCTCGCCGGCAGCGCCGAAGGAATAGCGGAAATAGCGCAGGCGCCCGGCGGCGCGCTTGGCGCTGCGCCGCGCAAGCGCGAGCGCTTCCTCCGCCATGCTCCCTTCTTCGGCGATGAGCTCCAGGCCATTGTCCACCGCGCCCAAAGGCCCGATGAGGTCATGGCACAGCCTCGAGGCCAGCAGGCTTGCCACCCGCAGGCTCGCCATCTCAGACATTGGCACTTCCCCTTCCTGGCAGGGCTCGCGATCCTCTGAGGGATCAGAGCCTCGCCATCCACCCCGGGCACAGTCTATACGATGGCAAGAGACATCCACCAGCCTCGGAGCAGGAGTCACAGTCGTTGAGCCATCAGCTGGTGCCCGGCATGTATGTCCGTCATCCCGATCGTCCGGCTTGGGGCCTGGGACAGGTGCAGTCGGCGATCGGCAACCGGGTCACCGTGAATTTCGAGCATGCGGGCAAGCAGCTCGTTAATGCGAGCGTCATTTTTCTTATCGAGGTTGACATCGATCAGGAGGGGTTGACTTCACCCGAGTGCGAGAAAGCACCTGGTTCCGGGTGAGTCCAGGGGGGCCGGTCCCAGCCTTGACCCGGTGATCGGACGAAGACTAATCTCCGCGCCTTCCAAGGACAGGCCCCGTTCCCGCGGACCAAGCCCTGTCCAGGGCCCGGTGGCAGAGTGGCCATGCAGGGGACTGCAAATCCCCGTACGTCGGTTCGATTCCGGCCCGGGCCTCCATCTCGAAAATCACGAGCTTTTCAGAGGCCTACGCAAAGAATTGCACCAGCCGCTACACACGTCGAAGCTGCGACGGGTGTAGTTTCTGTGTAACCGCGTCAGCGGATTCGTTC
>DATFRE010000366.1:0-10598 GCA_035263545.1 Dongiaceae bacterium | reverse complement strand
AGAAGGGCGACCAGCTCCGCCTGCTGTAGCCCGGCATTGACGCCGCCATGCTCTTCGGTTGAATCGCGGCCATGATCCCGATCGCGCTGAGCGAGATTAGCCCCCAGGGCCCCAAGGACCCGCTTCCTCTGGGAGGCACGGCATCCCGCGCCCTCGACCGCATCCCGCCAGCGGCCTTGCTGCTCCTGGCAATCCTGTCGATTCAGCTGAGCTCGGCCTTCGCCACCTTTCTCTTCGCGAGCCTGGGCCCGGCCGGTACGGCCTTCCTCACCGCGGCCTTCTCGGCGGGCGTGCTGACCCTGGTCTCGCCGCCGAAAATCGACCGGCGGCTGCGGGACGGCGCAGTCATTATCGCGCTCTTCGGATTGGCAAATGTCTGCATGGTCCTGCCCTTCTTCCTGGCGCTGCAGCGCATTCCGCTCGGCATCGCCTCGGCGATCGCCTTCCTCGGCCCCCTCGGGGTCGCCGTCATCACCTCGCATCGTCTCTCCCATTTCCTGGTGATCGGCGTCGCCGCTCTGGGGGTGGGGCTCCTGACGCCGGAGGCTGGCGGCACCCTCGATCCCAATGGCCTTGCCTTGGCCGCCCTCACGGCGCTGGGCTGGGCCGCCTTCGTGCCTCTCAGCAAATGGGCGGGCCGGGCTTTCTCAGGCAATGACGGCCTCACCTTCAGCTTCTGGATCGCGAGCTTCCTGCTACTGCCCTTCGCGCTGGCGGAAGGGAGCATGGTGCGGGCCGCCGGCCTCGATGTCGCCGGCGCCCTTCTCGTCGCGCTTCTCAATGCCGTGTTCCCGGCGGTGCTGGAGTTCCGCGCCCTGCAACGCATGTCCGCCCGCAGCTATGGCGTGTTGGTAACCTTGGAGCCCGCCATCGGCGCGCTGGTGGGCGCGCTTCTGCTTCACCAGGCCATCGACCTGCGCATGTCGGTGGCGATCGCCTGCGTCACCCTCGCTGCACTGGGGATCACGCTCATCGACCGGGACAGGGCCCAGTGAGTCTCGCAGGCCGGGCGAGCGCAGCGGCGCGGCAGCCGCCGCACCTGCTCCTGCCGCTCTATGTCGTCGTCTTCATGGGCTTCATCGGCTACAGCCTGATGATCACCGTCTTCACGCCGATGCTGCTGCGCAGCGACCGCGCCATGCTCCCGCCGGCGACCACCCTCTCCACCCGCACGATCCTGCTGGGCGTGCTGCTCTCCCTTTACCCTCTTGGCCAGTTCATCGGTTCGCCGATCCTGGGCTCCCTCTCGGACCGCTTCGGCCGTCGGCCGATCCTGCTGATCTCGCTCGGCGCCACAACCGCCTGCTACGTGCTGATCAGCTTCGCCATCACGGTCAACAGCCTGGCGCTGCTCGCCATCGCCTCCGTGATCGCCGGCCTCGCCGAGGCGAATATCGTGACCGCCCAGAGTGCGATCGCCGATGTCATCCCGCCCGGGCAGCGCAACCGCTATTTCGGCTACGTCTACATGGCGGTGAGCCTCGCCTATATCATTGGCCCACTGGGCGGCGGTAAGCTGACCGACTCCAACCTGGTATCCTGGTTCAGCGACGCCACGCCCTTCTGGGCGGTCTTCGTCCTGCTCGCTCTTACTTTGCTGGCGGTGCTGCTCGGCTTCCGCGAGACCAAGGCCCCGAGCGGTGAGGCCCCCGCCCGCGAAAGCCTGGCGAGCCTCCTGGCGGTCTTCAGCGACCGGCGGCTGCGGCGGTTCTGCGGCATAAATTTCCTGCTCTATCTCGCCATATTCGGCTTCTACCGCTCCTATCCCATGTATCTGGTGGATGAGTTTCGCCTCGACGTCTCCGCCGTTTCGGAATTTGTCGCCTGGGTCGGCTTGCCGATCGTGCTGGTCAATCTCTGGCTGACGGGATTCCTTTCCGGCCGCCTGCCCATCAAGACCATCACCGTCGTCTCGGGCCTGCTGACCGGCCTCTTCATGATCGCGGTCATTCTGCCGCGCAGCGAGGCGGGCCTCTGGCCGCTCCTGTTCCTGGCGGGCGCGGCGTTGGCAGTCTGCCTCCCCTCCGCGCCACCTTGCTTTCCAACGCCGCCGATCCGGCAGAGCAAGGCCGCGCCATGGGCAACAACCAGGCGATCCAGGTCGGCGCCGAGGCCCTCTCCGGCCTCGCCGCCGGGCTGCTGGCCGCCCTCATCGTCAAGCTGCCGCTCATCGTGCTGGGCGCCGTCTCCATCCTCGCCGGCATGCTGGTGGTATTGCTGCTCTGATCTCCTTTGTTCACTCACCATATCGTGCGAGAGGCCGGCTTGAGTGGCAGTCAGAACGCGATATCATCGGTGACCTGAAAATCGGGGGTCGGCAAACGGGGGGGCATCCATGGAGATCGATGGCGGCGACCAGATCGCCTTGCTCTGCGCTGGACGGCAAGAGATGCGCCGTGCGGCTGATTGTCTGCGCATCGGCTTGGCCACCCTCGCCATCATCGCCTGCGCCGCCCTGCTCGGTCCCAGCGAGGCAAGGGCGGGCACCCAGCCTCTCGTTCTGGAGCGGTCGATCCCGCTGCCCCATGTCTTCGGCCGCATCGACCACATGGCTCTGGACCTGGCCCGAAAGCGGCTGATCATCGCCGAGCTCGGCAATGGCAGCGTCGATGTCATCGATCTCGGCTCGGGCGCGCTCGTGCACCGTTTCGACGGCGTCAAGCAGCCGCAGGGCCTGGCCTATCTGCCGGGCCAGGATCTGATCCTCGTCGCCAGTGGCGGCGATGGATCGCTGGAGTTCTACGGCGGCGGCGATTTCTCCCGCCGGGGCAGCGTTCCACTCGGCGAGGATGCCGACAATATCCGCATCGATCCCGTCAACCAGATCGCCATCGTCGGCTACGGCAATGGTGGCCTCGCCATCGTCGATACCCCCCACCAGGCGCTCCGCCGCAGCATCGCTCTTCCCGCCCATCCGGAATCTTTCCAGCTCGATCCGCATGGAAGCCGCGTCTACGTCAACATACCGGATGCCAAGCAGTTGGCGGTCGTCGATCTCGCCGCCGGGCGACAGGTGGCGAAATGGCAAGTGCAAGGCCTGGCAGAGAACTTTCCCTTGGCGATCGATGTCACCGGCGCAGAGCTCGCGGCCGTCTTCCGCTCGCCGCCGCGCCTCGTGCTGCTCGACAGCCGCACCGGCAAAGTCCTGGGACGCTATCCGACCTGCACGGATGCCGATGACGCCTCTTTCGATTCCGGCCGCAAGCGGATCTATGTCAGCTGCGGCGAAGGCGTCGTAGATGTATTCGGCCAGTCCGCGGCGGGCATCCGGCATATTGCCCGCATTCCTACCTTGCCGGGGGCGCGGACATCGCTCTTCGTGCCGGAGCTTGACCGGCTCTTCGTGGCGGCCCGCGCCGGCGAGCTCGGCACGGACGCGGCCATTCTCGTCTTCCGGCCCGAGTGAGGCTTAAGGCGTTACCTTCATTTCGGTCCAGCCTTCCCCCGGCGGCGCCGGCTGATCGCTCTGCCTGATCTCGCCATCGCCGTTCACATAGGTATGGTTGTAGCTGTTATCGAGATTGTAGTAGGTCGTGCCGGTGTCGGGATTGACGAAGTCGGAGGTGCCGCGCACGGCATAGCGGTCGTAGTGGTCGATGGCGTCGGTCGTCGCCTGGGAACGCGCTTGGCCCGCCGCGAAGATCGCATCGCTGGTGGCCGCGAGCTTGCGCCCGTTTTCAATGATGGCGTGAGAGACGATCTGATTGGTCTGCTCCACGATCTGATTGAACTGGCGGGCCAGGTTCTCCTGGCGGGCCTGCCAGTCCGGGTCGATGGTGAAGCTCGCAACCATATGGGAGAGGAGCCCCGCGGCGCTCACCGCTGCCTCCTGGCGCGCGATGAAGCCGACCAGCATCTTCACATCCCAGACCGTGCCGGTCTCGTTCTGAACATATTCCGTGGCGGCGAAGACATAGCCCGCGGCGGGAGCGCCGTTGAGGCTGCAGGCAAAGCTCGCCTCCCCCGCCTGGATCGAGGTGGCAATGCCGAACTGCTGATAGGTGGAGTCGATCGCCCGGCTCTGATCCGGCCGCGCTGCCATGGCCGTGCGCGAGACATTCGCACAGCCCTCGGCGATCCGCTGCGCTCCCCAGCCCGCCGCGAACTGCTCGCCATCCATATAGGGCTCGATCAGGAGCTGCACCCCCTGGCCGGGATTGTAGACCATGCCCTGATGCAGGCCCGCCATCTCCAGCATCGGCGAGGGCACGGTGAAGATCGGCACATCGGGATCGCTGTAGAAGAGTGTGATCGCGCCATCCGGCGAGAGAGCGTCGACGCCCGCCCTGATCTCCACGGCGTTCATGCGCCGCGTCCCGCCGGCGACCTGCCAGCCCTTGGGCACGTCGATGGTGAAGGCATGCTCCACCGGATCGGTGAAGCGGGTCCAGGTCATGTCGGGATTCGCGGCCCCACCGCCAGCCGCGGCCGGCGCCGCAGCACCGGCCGAAGGTTGCGGCGCGGTCTGCGCGACGCTCGCTGCGCCGGCGCCGCCCAGCGTGACGGAGATATCGGCGGGTCCGCCGCCGTAGCGGACGACCTGAAGCGTCAGCCGGTCGCCCGGCTGATGCGACGCCATGATCTGGTGCAGCTCCGACGCCCCGCTGATGGGATTGCCATCGACGCCGGTGATCACGTCTCCTGGCACCAGACCCGCTGAAGCGGCGGCGCTGCCGGGCTGAACCGTGTTGACGAAGGCCCCCTGGGGATTGACCTGGGAATCAACCACCATGACGCCCGGCACGCCTTGGCTGTGCGCGGGCGATGAAATGGCGCAGGCGATAGCGATGACCACCGCGGCGGCAAATCTGATATTCATCTGGAAGCCCCCGTCCCAAGGGAGGGCGGAAGTCTACGCCAAATCCAGGATTGGGGGGAGATGCGGGGTAGAGCCATTCCATGAAGAAGATGATCTCGACAATCACGTCGCGTGGCGGCTTGGCGCTGGGCTTGGTGCTATTGATCGCTCTCGGCTCGTCGGGCGCCGAGGCCGCCTCGCCCGACGATGTCTCCCAGCTCTTCGGCTCTCGGGTGCAGGCGAATGAGCGCTTCGCAGCACCCTTCGCCACCGGCGATTTCGATGGCGACGGCACAGCCGATGCCGTCTATCTGGTGACGGTCCTTCCCCAATCCCCGGATCACAAGCTCGCCGCCGATGTCACGGTGCTCAGCAAGCTGTTCGGATTGGCGCCGCTCGGCACGCGCGGGGAATCCCTCGCGCTCGCCATCCTGCAAGATGGCGGGAAGCGGAAGTTCCTCCTGACCGGCTACCAGAGCGAGGGAGTCTCCGGCTATTTCGAATCGCCGATCTGGAGCGGGATGCCGGTGCCACTCGCTGTCGCCAAGCGCGGCTCCAAGAGCTTCGAGGAGTTCCAGAAGCAGGAGAAGAAGATCAAGCACGATATCCTGGTGGTCGGCACGGAAGCGGGAATCGACACCGCGCTTTACTGGACCGGAAAGAGCTACGCGGTCTTCCGGCCGGTCGAGGAACCCTGATCGGCGGACCTACGATCCTCGCGCCGACTCGCTGAACGGTGCTACGCTTCCGCCGATGCCCCATTGGAAGCTCGAGCGCAGCGTCGAAGGAATCGTCATCGGTGTCGACGAGGCCGGCTGCGCGCCGCTCGCGGGTCCCGTGGTTGCCGCCGCGGTCGTGCTCGACCGCAAGATTCCGCGGCGCCTGGCGCGGCGCATCGATGATTCCAAGAAGCTGCCGGCGGAGGAGCGGGAGGAGATCTTCGCCCGCCTTCCGGATCATGCCCAGATCGGCGTCGGCCAGGCGAGCGTCGAGGAGATCGAGCAGATCAACATCCTGCGCGCGGCCCAGCTCGCCATGCGCCGCGCCGTCGATTCCCTCGGCGTGACGCCAGCCCTCATCATCGTCGACGGCAACCGCCTGCCGGGATTTTCCTTTCCCACCCGATGCGTGGTCGGCGGGGACGGCATCAGCCTCTCCATCGCCGCGGCCTCCATCGTCGCCAAGGTGACCCGCGACCGCGAGATGAAGAGCCTGGCCGAGAGCTTTCCGGGCTACGGCTGGGAGCACAATGCCGGCTATCCGACGCCCGAGCATCGCGCCGCCCTCCAGCGCCTGGGCCTTACGCCCCATCACCGCCGTACATTTAGGGCTGTTTATGAAGTTATAGCCACAAACTATTGTTTCGATTTTCTTTCTTGACGACGCGACTCGGCGGACTCATGCTCCCCCGCCATGGGGGACGCTGCCAAGAACCGCATCATTTCCGGCGATTGCATCGAAGCCATGCTCTCGCTGCCCGAGGGCTCGGTGGACATGGTCTTCGCCGATCCACCCTATAACCTGCAGCTCGAAGGCGAGCTCCACCGGCCGAACAACAGCCGCGTCGACGGCGTCGAGGAGGCCTGGGACCGTTTCGACGATTTCGCCAGCTACGACCGCTTCAGCCAGGCCTGGCTCACCGCCGCCCGGCGGCTGCTGAAGCCGGAGGGCACGCTCTGGGTCATCGGCAGCTATCACAACATCTTCCGCGTCGGTGCGCGCCTCCAGGATCTCGGCTATTGGATCCTGAACGATGTCGTCTGGCGCAAGACCAACCCGATGCCGAACTTTCGCGGCCGGCGCTTCACCAACGCCCATGAGACGATGATCTGGTGCGCCAAGGATCGCGAGGCGCGCTACCGCTTCAACTACGAGGCGATGAAATCGCTCAACGATGATCTGCAGATGCGCAGCGACTGGCTGCTTCCCATCTGCAATGGCGGCGAGCGGCTGAAGGACAAGGACGGCCGGAAGGCCCATCCGACCCAGAAGCCCGAGGCGCTCCTCCACCGCGTCATCCTCGCCTCGACCCAGCCCGGCGATCTCGTCCTCGATCCCTTCTTCGGCACCGGCACCACCGGCGTCGTCGCCAAACGGCTCGGCCGCAGCTATATCGGCATCGAGCGCGACAAGAGCTATATCGCCGTCGCCGAGAAGCGTCTCAACGCCACGCCGGCCAATACCGATATCGATATCGTCGCCACCCCGGCCAAGCGCGACGAGCCGCGGATTCCCTTCGGCTGGCTGGTGGAGCGCGGCTATCTCTCGCCCGGCACCCTGCTCACCAGCGCCAACCGGCGCTGGACCGCAAAGGTGCGCGCCGATGGCACGCTGATCTCCGCCGATTGCCGCGGCTCGATCCATCAGGTCGGCGCCCATGTCCAGGGCGCTCCCGCCTGCAATGGCTGGGAGTTCTGGTATCTTGAGGTGGAGGGCAAGCTTGTGCCCATCGATCTGCTGCGGCAGAAGCTTCGCGCCGAGCTGCATTGACCGCGCGGCGGGCGCGGCGGCATCCAGGAGGGAGACATGGCTCCACAGCGCGTGATGCTGATCCGCCATGCGGAGAAGCCCGGCGGCGCCTGGCCCGGTCCGGGGCTCACGGAAAAAGGCGAGGAGGACAAGGAGTCCCTCGTTATCCGCGGCTGGCAGCGCGCCGGCGCGCTGGCTCTCTTCTTCCGCGCCCGCCCGCGCCTCTCGCGAAGCCCCAGCACATCTATGCCTCGAACCGGGACAAGATGGATGGCAGCAAGAGCCGGCGGCCGGTCCAGACCGTGACGGCCTTGTCACAGCTGTTGAAGCTCGACCTCGTAACCGATTTCACGAAGGGTCAGGAATCCGCCCTCGCCGAAGTCCTGGTCCCGCTTCCGGGCGACACCCTCGTTTGCTGGCAGCATGAATCCATCGCTGCGATCGTCGCGGCGATCGCCGGCAAGAACGTTGGTGCACCCAGTTCCTGGGCCCCTGAGAGATTCGACCTGGTCTGGACCCTTACCCGACATGCTCCGGGCGAAGCCTGGAACTTCCAGCAGAACCTTCAGTCGCTGCTGCCGGGGGATCTGGCCTCTCTCCCCAGCGGTTGATGCAGCGACCCCGGCGCCAAAACGACTCGGCCGCGAAAAGCAAGCTTTGACTGGCGCACGGATTGGGTGGATAAGGGCAAGCCTTCCACCAACGCTCCGATGCCGCTTCCTTCGTGCCGAACCGGCCGAAGAGGATGGTCTGGTGTCGGCTCGTTGGAAGCAGGCCGCGAAGCGGACGACAGACCGAGGATCGCTTGACGAAGCGGGAACGAGATCGCGACAGGGTGCAGAGTTCCGGAGGGCCGGCATCGCCGAAGGCGCGCGCGGCTGCCCTACCTCACGCCGCCCGCCTGCCCGCACCGAAGGCGAAGCTCAAGACCGACACCCTCATCGGCTTCGTCATCTGCCACCTGCTGGCCCTCCTTGCCCTCTTTCCATGGTTCTTCAGCTGGACCGGCGTCGCCCTTCTGGCTGCCGGCATGTATGTCTTCGGCGTCCTGGGGATCAATCTGGGCTTTCATCGCCTTCTCGCCCATCGCAGCTTCACCTGCCCGATCTGGCTCGAGCGTGGCCTCGCCTTCCTCGGCACCTGCTGTCTGCAGTTCTCGCCCAGCTTCTGGGTCGCCGTCCACCGCCGGCACCACCGCTTCCCGGATGAGGAGCGCGATCCGCATTCGCCGCTGCGCAGTTTCTACTGGGCTCATTTCGGCTGGCTGCTGGTGCGCCCGCCGGACATGAAGCCCGCCGTCATGATCGAGCGCTACTCCAAGGACATGATGCGCGACCCGTTCTACGTGATGCTCGACCGGCGAAAGAACTGGATCAAGCTCACCTTCCTCTCCTGGGTCGCCTTCTTCGCCCTCGGCTTCGCCATCGCCTTGCCGCAGGGGGCGAACCTGCCCGGTGCGGTCCAGCTCGGCGCCAGCCTCTTCATCTGGGCTGGCGCGCTGCGCACGGTCCTGGTCTGGCACACGACATGGTCGGTCAATTCGGTGACTCATGTCTGGGGCTACCGGAACTATCAGACACCGGACCAGAGCCGCAACAATCCGATCATCGGCTTCCTCGCCGCGGGCGAAGGCTGGCACAACAATCACCACGCTGCCCCCACCTCGGCGCGCCATGGTCACAAATGGTGGGAATTCGACCTGGCCTGGATGACGATCCGGCTGCTCATGCTGCTCGGCCTCGCCACGCAGGTCATTCAGCCTTCCCCGAATCTGGCGGCGAAGGGCTAGGAAGCAGCCCGAGCCGCCTGCGATGGGAGCCTTGCCCTCGCGCCGGCCTTTGATGGACGTTTGTTGCTTCAACCCTGATCCCATCCACCAAGCTAGCCTATCGCCATGTATTGGTGGGGCAATCTCTTCGCGCCCTTTGCGTTGGGTGTGCTTGGGTGGCTGGTCACTCATCTCCTCGCCAACCCGCTGCTGACCGTCTATCGGCTCCGCCAGGAGGCACCGGAGGTGATCTTCAGGACCAGCAATATCGGCTCGGGTGCCGAGCCAGACGAGCGGAAGGAGGCCCGCGACCTGCTCCGCGGGCTTGCCGCCCGGATCACCGCCGCCAATGCCGCGGCACTTCCCTCCCTCCGCTGGATCCTGCGGCGCTACGGGCTCGACCTGCGCAAGGCGACCGAGGGGCTGACCGCGCTCTCGAACTCGCTGGAAGCCACCGACGGCAGCCGCGCCTTGCACCGGGCCACCGTCGAGCGCGCCCTACGCCTGCCGCGAACGGATAGCGATGAGTATCTCAGCAAGATCGAGCACGCGCTCGGCAAACGGTGATGATCGCGCCGTTGACACTGACGTAGCCTAGCGCGGGCGCGCAGAGCGCCTCGAAACGCGTGCCGGCTCTCGAGGCTCTTCCTTTTTGGCGCCCACCGCGCCGAGCGCATGCCGCGCCACTTTCTTCATCAGGCTCGGCAGCGCCATCTCCGAGAGGCGGTCGATCGCGCCCCAGACGCCCGGCGCCTTGCCGTCGACCCGAGCGCTCAACACGGTGAGCTCCAGCTCGAAATGGGTGAAGCCGTGGCGCACCAGGCCGGGCAGCCGCTCCCAGCGCGCCGCTTCCGGCTCCTGCGCGAGCGCCTCCCGCTCGCTCCACCTCCGGTCGCGCCAGTCGGTCGAGGGAAACTCCATCATCCCGCCCAGCAGCCCTTGCTCCGGCCGGCGGCGGAGCAGCACCGCGCCATCGCGCCGGACGGCCCAGAAGACCACGCCATGGCGCAGCGGCCGCGCCCGCTTGGGTGAGCGCGCCGGCAGATCCTCGGCAATTCCTTCGGCCCGCGCCCGGCAATCCTCGCTCAGCGGGCAGAGCATGCATTTCGGCCGGCCGGGCAGGCAGATCGTCGCGCCCAGATCCATCATCGCCTGGGCGAAATCGCCGGCGCGTCTGGCCGGAGTCAGCGTCCCGGCCAGACGCCGCAGCTCCGGCTTCGCGCCCGGCAGCGGCTCCCGCACGGCGAAGAGCCGCGCCACCACCCGCTCCACATTGCCGTCCACCGCCGTCGCCTTGCGGTCGAAAGCGATGGCCGCGATCGCCGCCGCGGTATAAGGGCCGATGCCCGGCAGTGCCGCGAGGCCCTCCTCCGTATCGGGAAAGCGCCCGCCCAGCTCGCCCGCGACGAAGACGGCGCAGCGGTGGAGGTTGCGGGCCCGGGCGTAATAGCCGAGGCCCTGCCAGGCATGCAGCACCTCATCAAGCTTGGCGCCGGCCAGCGCCTCGATGCTCGGCCAGCGGGCGAGGAAGCTTTCGAAATAGGGCGCGACCGCCATGACGGT
>DATFRE010000365.1:0-3782 GCA_035263545.1 Dongiaceae bacterium | reverse complement strand
TAGGCCGACCATCCGCGAGTTTGCCCGCCGTCAATCGAGGCATTTGACCAGGTCTATAAGCGATTCCACGTGCGGAGGCGCCCAAGACGTGGATGCTCGGGACAAGCCCACGGCTGTCCGGTTGATCGCGACAAGCCGCGTTCTCTCCACCGTCATGGTCGGCGAAGGCCGACCATCCACGAGTTGCCTGCCGTCGATAGCGGCATTTGACCATGTATTATCGGCGTTTCCACGCGCGCAGGCGCGCCAAGACGTGGATGCTCGGGACGAGCCCGAGCATGACGAGAAAGGGGAGCACCGAAGACGGGTTATCCGCGTCCCGACCGGTGTCGAGAAGACGAAAGTTCGATGCTTCGGGCGTTTCCGCGATGAGTGCCGTCTCTCAACCGGACACCCGTGGGTCAAGCCCGGGCATGACGATAGGGGGCGTCGATTCCGTGTCCCGGCCTTGCCGGGCGGGCACGCCTACGAAATCGCCAGCAGCAGCTCCGCCGCGTGGGTCGGCGCTTCCTCGGGCTTGAGGCGATCGACCGGCCGGCCGAGCAAGGCCCTAAGCGCCGCGGCGGTGCGCTCGGTGAAATGCACCAGCCCGCTCGATTCGATCTCGGCGATGCCGTCGAAGGGGAGCGAGCGGCGGTTGACCGCGACCGCCTCCTCTTGGGACCAATGCGCCGGCAAATCGAGCTCGACTTTGCCGTGGCTCGCCCGGATCGGATAGCCGCCGAGCATTCCATTGGGCGAGGGCGCGTGGGTCGCGATCTCCCCGCCCCCGACAAGCGCTGCCAAGAGGCCCACGGTGGCCGAGGCGGCGAGCAGGTTGAAATCCATGTCATACGGAATGGGCATGGGCCGCATCAGCCCGGCGAGCGCTTCGCTGGTGACGTCCCGCTCGCCCCAGCGCGCCTGGAGAAGATAGGGCGGCAGGGTCGTGCCGCCCGGCTCGGCATAATGGCGGAACTCGAGGGCATGCTCCGCCACCAGCTTGACCTCGACCTCCTTCGGCGGCGCGCCGGTGGCCGCGGCGACGGCGAAGCGGATCTTGGGGATGGCCTCGGCGATATTGCCGCAGCCCACCGTGGGCGTTGGCCCGATCGCCGCCAGGATGGCGTTCACCACATCGGGATAGGCTGCCCCCACCCAGGGGCAGGTCAGCCCCGATTCCGCCCAGACGCCTGCCAGCTTCAGCATCGGCGCCAGGTTGCAGGCGAGCCAGGCGGCAAAGGGCATGCCCTTGGCCTTCGGATTCGCGCTCGCGGCCACCTTCCACCAGGGCAGCAGGCTCGGTGCCGCAAAGGCGACATCGGGCGCGAAGCGCTTCAGCAGCAGCGCCGCGCCCGGCTCGTTGAAGTCGAAGCGTTCGAAGGTGATCTCAGGGAAATGCCCTTCCAGCGCGGCGCCGATCCGCGCCTGATTGGCCTTGGCACGGCCATACTCGCTTTGGCGGCCGGCGATGATGATCTCGTCGAAATGGTCGTCGCGCGCCGCCGCCTCGAGCAGCGCGCCCGTCAGCTTCCCCAGCGAGATCAGCAGCAGCCGCGCCATCAGATCACCCCTCGGGTCTGCAACCGAGCATAGCAGATCGCCTGCCCCGGCGGAGGAAGCCTATGTGAGGCTCCGATCCGGGATCAGGCGCTGTCGCGGTGATAGAGCAGGAAGTTGGCGCGCCGGCCTACCAGCCGCCAGCCATGGGCGGCGGGATCGGGGCCGAGCACCCGCTCGACATAGACCGGCCAGTCGGCGAACCAGCGGATGTCCTTCTGCGCGAGATAGTCCCAGAGATGCCCCTTATAGGCGAAGATCTCGGGATTCACCTTGCCGTCCATGTTGACCACGTGAGGCCGGAAGAAATTGAGCGTGCCGGACTGGCCGGCGGCGACGGTGTCGCCCGCGGGCACGGAATCGCGCACCAGCAGTACCTGGTCCCAGAACATGATCGTGCCGTAGACGCCGCTGCCCGACCAGGCGAGCGCCGCGAGCCCGATCACCGGCACAAGGAGGAGGGGCGCGATTGCCGCGAGAAGCCGGGCCCGGCGCTCCAGCAGCCCGGCCAGCGCGAGGCCGAGCCCGAGGGCGACGGGCAGTGCCGCCGGCGTCAGATATCGGGAATAGAACCAATAGGCGATGGAGGAGAGCCAGTAGTAGAGCCCGAGCAGGATCACCGCCGCGCCGAGGGCGAGCGCGAAGTTGCGGGTCGCGGCCGGCAGGCGGCGATAGACCCGCCACAGCACCCAGAGGGCGAGAGCGTAGAGCGGCAGGCGGATGAGGTTGAGCGCCATGCCCTCGGCCTCGCCGCCGAAGAGCCAGGGGAAGCTCCCCATGGCGAGGCCCCAGAGGAACCAGCCGAGGCGGAATGCGTCCAGCGCCCAATGCTGGGTCGCCGTGCCGCTGATCGGCATGGGCGAGCCGAAGACGAGGATGTTGTAGGCCCACCAGGGCGATGAGACGAGCAGCGCCATGAGACCGAGCAGCGCGCCGCGCGCCAGCCCCCGGATGAGGCGCCGGCGGCGCCAGCGCCACAACTCCGCGGCGGCGAGGCAGACGACCAGGAAGCTGGCATCGATGCGTGCCAGCACCGCGAGACCGAGCAGCGCGCCGAACAAGGCGAGGCCCGTCCAGCTCTCCGCCGCGCCCGCCTGCTGATAGCGCCAGGCCGCGGCCAGCAGGAACATCAGGAGTCCCGTCTCGAGCCCGTTAAAGTGATGAAGGAAGAGATAGCTGGCGCCGAGATAGATGAGCGCGGTCGCGAGCGCGCGCGTCCGCCGCCCCTCGGCATCGGGCAGCGCCTCGCCCGCGATCCAGCCGAGCATCGCGCCGGTGCCGAGATAGAGCAGCCAGTAGAGGATGAGCACCAGGCGAAGCGCGATCAGATCATCGCCGCCGGCGATCCAGAACAGCCCGGCCTGGATCACCGTGAGCAAAGGCTGGATGCCGTTGGTGAGGGTCACGCCGTCGATGGTCATGCCATGGCCGGCGGCGATACTGCGGGCCACGGCGAGGCTGTAATAGCCATCCTCGCTGAACGGCTTCATGAAGACTGTCGCATCGGGCCGGAGCGCGAGGGTGAGCGCGGCGGCGGCCAGGATCGCGATGCCGGCGGCGAGCCACCCATCGAGCCCGGACATCGCCGAGCGCCGCCTCAGCTCGCCAGATCGGCCGATCGCGTCGAACCGGTTGGAAAACGTCCGGGGCTTTGCCAGAGCCATGCCGCCCGTCCTTGCCCTGCGTCCTCGCCCGCGCGATCATGCCGCGAAAGCGTTGCTGCGCCAAGAATGCCCCGCGGTGGTCAAAGTTCCGCCGGATTCTCGGCCAATGGTTGCAAGGTCATCACCGAAGGGGAGTTCCATGCGCCGAATCCGCCTGACCGCCGCTGGGCTTGCCGCTGCCGGCCTGCTGGCGTTTTCGACCGCCGCTCTGGCGGACGAGACGAATGTGACCTTGGACGACCAGACCGCCATCGCGGTCACCATCTACAATCAGGGTCTGGCGCTGGTGCGCGAT
Organism: Dongiaceae bacterium; assembly: GCA_035263545.1. GTDB lineage: Bacteria > Pseudomonadota > Alphaproteobacteria > Dongiales > Dongiaceae > DASXQK01. Next base: position 284 of record DATFRE010000365.1, on the reverse strand, counting down.
CAGCGCACGATCCCGCTGGTGAAGGGCGAGAACGACATCGCCTTCATCGATGTGAGCGGCCAGATCCGGCCGCAGACGGCGCTGCTGAAATCGAGTGCCGGCCCCCTCGATGTGCTGGAGCAGAATTTCGACTTCGACCTGCTGACGCCGCAGAAGCTCCTGGAGAAATCCGTCGGCAGCATGGTCCGGGTGATCCGCATCGATCCGGATACCGGCGATGAGATCGTGCAGGAGGCCAAGGTGCTGAGCGTCGCCGATGGCGTCGTGCTGCAGATCGGCGATCG
>DATFRE010000364.1:0-5366 GCA_035263545.1 Dongiaceae bacterium | reverse complement strand
TTCCGCGAGACTTCAACTAATATCGCCGCTGATCGGGCTTGAAGGTGAGGTTCGCATGACGGTCGCCACTTTCCGTTCCGGGCCACTGAAGCCCGTACTCGCCGGCCTGCTCATGACCTGGCTGGCGGCTTGCGCCGGGCGGCCGGCGCCGGCGCCGCCGGCAGCCGCCGCCGCACCGAGCGCGCCGGCGCAGAGCACGGCCATGGCCGAGACCGCGCCGAGCCCGACGACGACGGGGGCGAGCTTCGCCGACTGGCTCCAGGGTGTGCGCCAGGAGGCGGCAAGCCAGGGCGTCTCGCAGCAGACCCTGGACGCGGCCCTGGCCGGACTCGAGCCCGACCAGAAGGTCCTCGATCTCGACCGCAGCCAGCCCGAGTTCACCATCACCTTCGCCCAATACGCGGCCAAGACCGTGACCAAGCAGCGCATCGATCAGGGGCGCAGTCTGCTGGAGCAATACCGCCCGCTGCTGGAGAAGATCAGCCAGGCCTATGGCGTGCAGCCGCAATACATCGTCGCCCTCTGGGCCATCGAATCCGACTATGGCCGCTTCACCGGCGGCTATTCGGTCATCGGTTCGCTCGCCACCCTCGCCTATGGCAGCAGCCGGCAGGAGATGTTCCGCACCGAGCTCATCGATGCCCTCACGATCCTGCAGCAGAAGAACATCACGCCCGAAGCCATGACCGGCTCCTGGGCCGGGGCCATGGGCCAGTGCCAGTTCATGCCCTCGAGCTATCTCAAATATGCGGTCGACTATACCGGCGACGGACGGCGCGACATCTGGACAAACGAGGCCGATGTCTTCGCCTCCATCGCCAACTACCTCGCCAGCAATGGCTGGCGCGCCGACCGGGGCTGGGGCCGCCCGGTGCGACTGCCGCCCGGGTTCCCCGAATCCTATATCGGCTGGAAGGACGACAGGCCCCTACGCGAATGGCAGAGCCTGGGCCTCCGCAACCCCGATGGCAGCCCGCTGCCCGCGACCGACGAGCCCGCGGCCCTGGTGGCGCCCGATGGCCTCACGGGGCCCGCCTGGCTTACGACCTCCAACTTCAAGGTCATCATGAAGTGGAACCGCTCGACCTATTTCGCCACCTCGGTGGGCCTGCTCGCCGACGGCATCGCCGGCGGCTAGGCAGGTTGTATCAGCTTGTATATACTTTTGCCGCCAGGAGGGCGCCGACAAACGGTAAATCATTGACCAAACAGGAGAGGACCATGCGTCAGGGATTGCGCCTCGCCGCAATAGCGGCCTTCTGCCTTGGCTTGGCCGGCTTGCCGGCGCGGGCCGATGATTCGATTCCCAGCAAGCCGGAGCCCGGCACCTTCAAGCTCGGGCTGGAGCCCTGGCTGGGCTACGGCCAGTGGCAGATCGCCGCCACCCAGGGCATCTTCGCCAAGAATGGCCTCGAGAAGGTGGAGTTGGTCAACTTCACCGAGGACAAGGACATCAACGCGGCGCTCGCCAGTGGCCAGATCGACGGCGCCAATATCGCGACCCATACCGCCATGGCCATGGCGGCGGCGGGCCTGCCCATCAAGATCGTCATGCTGGAGGATTTCAGCCTGACCGCCGACGCCATCATCGCCGGCAAGGACATCACCCGCATCGCCGATCTCAAGGGCAAGCAGGTCGCCTTCGAGCAGGGCACGACCAGCGACATCCTGCTGAACTACGCTCTCCAGGCGAACGGCATGACCATCGCCGACGTCCAGACGGTTCCGATGCCGGCGGCCGATGCCGGCAGCGCGCTGATCGCCAAGCGCGTGCCCGTCGCCGTCACCTACGAGCCCTATCTCACCATCGCGCGCAAGCAGGACCCGAACGTGAAGCTGCTCTATACCGCCGGAGAGGATCCGGGCCTGGTGAGCGACGTGCTGGTCATCCGCGAGGAGGCGCTGAAATCCAAGCCCGGCCAGGTCCTGGCGCTGGTCGAGTCCTGGGACCAGGCGCTCCAGTACTACAAGGCCCATACCCAGGAGGGCCGCGACATCATCGCCAAATCCGTCGGCTCGACACTCGCGGATCTGCAGACGGCCTTCGACGGGGTGCGCTATTACTCCCTGGCGGAAAACAAGCAGGCTCTCCGGGGCGATTTCTCCACCAAGACCTTCGCCGACGTGCTGGCCGCGGCGAAGAAAGCGGGGATCCTCAGCAAGGACGTCTCCGCGGGGGATCTCATCGATCCGCGCTTCGTCGCCGCGGCGAAGTAGGTGACGGCGCCGATCCGCCGCCGGCGGCGGCTGTTTCGCATCGGCGCGCGGATCGGCCGCGCGGGCTTCATCGCCATCGCGGCCTCGGTCTTCCTGATCCTGGTGGCGGCCTGGGCGGCTGCCACCGGGGCGGGCTTCATCGGCCCGCTCTTCCTGCCCTCGCCCGCCGCCGTCTGGCTGCGCATGGTCTCTCTGGCCGCGAACGGCACGCTCTGGCAGGACGCGGGCGTCAGCCTCTACCGGATCCTCGTCGGCTTCCTGCTGGCCTCGGTCATGGCCATTCCCATCGGCGTCGTGATCGGCTCCTATCGACTCTGGGAGGCGGCAATCGAGCCGCTCACTGATTTCATCCGCTATATGCCGGTGGTCGCCTTCGTGCCGCTGACCATCCTGTGGTCCGGCACCGGCGATGCCCAGAAGTTCCTCATCATCTGGATCGGCACCTTCTTCCAGCAGGTCCTGCTGATCCAGGACAATGTCAAGCGGGTGCCGGCGGATTTCATCGGGCTGGGCCGCACGCTAGGCCTCGGAGACGGCAAGATCCTGGTGAAGATCGTCGTCCCCTGCGCTCTCCCGGGGATCTGGGACACGCTGCGCATCAGCCTCGGCTGGGCCTGGACCTGGGTGGTGGTGGCGGAGCTGGTGGCGGCGACCTCGGGCCTCGGCTATCGCATCACCGTCTCCCAGCGCTATTTCCAGACCGACACCATCATCGGCTACATCCTCTTCCTGGGCGTGCTCGGCCTCATCACCGACCAGGCGATGAAGGCGGCGGAGCGCCTGCTTTTCCGCTACGGCGCCAGGCAGAACGCATGACGGCGAAGCTCCAGATCACCGCGCTCAGCAAGACCTTCGGAACCGGCGCCCGCCGGGTCGAGGCCCTGCACGAGATCGATCTCTCCCTCGCCGACAACGAGTTCGTCTCCCTGGTGGGGACATCGGGCTGCGGCAAGAGCACGCTGCTATCCATCGTCGCCGGCCTGCAGGAATTCGACCGCGGTGAGCTGCTGGTGGACGGGGCGCCGGTCATGGGGCCCGGGCTCGACCGCGGCGTCGTGTTCCAGACATATACGCTCCTGCCCTGGCTGACCGCCCGGCAGAATGTCGAGTTCGCCCTCAAAGCCGCAGGCCTGAAGCGTGCCCAATGCCGGGAGATCGCGATGGAGCATCTGGAACTGGTGAAGCTCGCCAAATTCGCCGATGCCTATCCGAGTCAGCTCTCCGGCGGCATGCAGCAGCGCGTCGCCATCGCGCGCGCCCTCTCCTACCGTCCCAAGATGCTGCTGATGGACGAGCCCTTCGGCGCGCTGGACGCGCTGACCCGCCACCAGATGCAGGAGCTGCTCACCCGGATCTGGGAGGAGCATCGCTTGACCGTGCTTTTTGTGACCCATGACGTCGAGGAGGCGGTCTATATGTCCGATCGCATCGTCGTCATGAGCATCGCGCCGGGGCGGATCAAGACCACCTTCCATGTCGGCCTCGCCCGGCCCCGGCATCAGGACATGTTCTCGACCCGGGAGTTCATCGATCTCCAGCGCGAGGTGATCCGCACCATCCGCGAGGAGACCATGAAGGCCCAAGCGGCCTAAGAAATGCCGCGTAACGGACCCAGCGTGAAGGAAACCGACCCATGGCACCGACTCCCAATCTCCACGATTTGACCGGCGCGGCGGAGATTCCGCCAGCGCTCCTCGAGCGCACCGAGACGGATCTCACGAGCTTCCTCGAAGGAGCCCAGCCGATCGTCGAGGCGGTGCGCCGGGAAGGCGACGCGGCCCTCCAGCGCTTCGCCCGCGAATTCGACAAGGTCCAGGCGAAGGAGATGAGCCTGCGTGCCACCGAGCAGGAGTTCGAGCGCGCCTTCAAGGAGATCGACCCGGCCGTGCACCGCGCCATCGAATATGCAATCGGCAATATCCGCCGCTTCCACGAGGCGCAGAAACCCGAGGAGATGTGGCTGAAGGAAGTGCGCCCCGGCGCCTTCGCCGGCGACCGCATCCGCCCCATCGATTCCGTCGCCTGCTATGTGCCGCGCGGCAAGGGCTCATTTCCCAGCGTCGTCATGATGACCACCATCCCGGCCAAGGTCGCAGGTGTGCCGCGCATCATCGTCATCACGCCCCCGGGGCCCGACGGCCTTGTCGATACCGGAACACTGGTCGCTGCGCGGCTGGTGGGAATCGAGGAGATCTACAAATGCGGGGGTGCCGCCGGCGTGGCGGCAGTCGCCTATGGCACCGAGACGGTGCCGCGCTGCCTGAAGATCGTCGGCCCCGGCAGCCCCTGGGTCGTGGCCGCCAAGCGCCTGCTCTCCACCATCATCGATCCCGGCACGCCGGCGGGCCCCAGCGAATGCATCATCCTCGCCGATGGCAGCGTGAAAGGCGCGCTCGCCGCGCTCGACCTGATCGTCGAGTCCGAGCACGGGCCGGATTCATCGGCCTATCTGGTCACCGACAGCCGCGAGGTCGCCGAGGCTGCCCGCGCCGCGCTGCCCCGCTATTGGGCCGAGATGGAGCCGGGCCGCGCGCGCTTCTCCGAGGCCGTGCTCTGCGGTGCTCATGGCGGCATCGTGCTGACCCGCGATTTCGACAGGGCGGTCGATTTCGTCAATGCCTACGCGCCCGAGCATCTGGAGATCCTGGCCGCCGAGCCCATGGTGGTGCTGGGCCGCATCCGCAATGCCGGCGAGATCCTGCTGGGCGAGCGCACGCCGGTGACGCTCGGAAACTTCGTGCTCGGCCCCAATGCGGTGCTGCCGACGGGCGGCGCCGCCAAGACGGCATCGCCGCTCTCGGTCTTCGACTTCATGAAGCGGACCTCCGTCGGCTATGTGACCCAGGCCGCCTATGGCGAGCTCGCCACCCATGCCCATGAGCTGGCGCGATATGAGAGCTTCGACGGCCATGCCCGCGCCGTGGGCGAGCCGCGCCGGCGGGTGCTCGGGAGCTAGGCGATGGGCGACGGCCTCGGCGCCGACGGCCATCGGCCGGCAGCGAGGGCGCTAGATCGAGGCGAGATAGCCGCCGTCGACATAGAGGACCTGGCCGGTGACATAGGCGGCGGCGGGCGAGCAGAGGAAGACGGCCGCGCCCATCAGATCCTCCATCCGGCCGAAGCGCCGGAGCGGGATCTTGTCGAGCATC
>DATFRE010000363.1:0-4091 GCA_035263545.1 Dongiaceae bacterium | reverse complement strand
CTCTCGGTCTGCTACGATCTGCGCTTCGCCTATCTCTACCGCGCGCTGGCCCAGGCTGGCGCCGGCTTCCTCGCCATCCCCTCCGCCTTTACCCGGCCGACGGGCCAGGCGCATTGGCATGTGCTGATGCGCGCGCGCGCGATCGAGACCGGCTGCTTCGTCTTCGCCCCGGCTCAGACCGGCGAGCATGCCGAGGGCCGCAAGACCTATGGCCATTCGCTGATCGTCGCCCCCTGGGGTGAGGTCCTGGCCGATGGCGGCGAGGAGGTCGGATTCATCACCGCCCGCATCGATCCCGCGAAGATCGCCGAGGCGCGCGGCATGGTGCCGGCGCTGACGCATGATCGCGGCTTCAACGCGCCGCCGGCGGCAGGGCTGCGCGTCGCTGGAGAATAGGCGTCAGCCGGATCGAGCCTGTCTCGGCCGCTTACCAGACCGGGCGGTACTCGGGCATATCTTCGGCATCGTGCAGCTGCATTTCCGTCGAGCAGATAGTGGACGAGGCCTTGGCGGCGAGCAGGCTGAGGCCCATTTGGATTTCGCTTCCACGAAGCCGAAAGCGGTATAACTTCCCCGGGGACGCAACCGATCTCAGCATCCCGCCGGACCCGGCGGGCAGACATGCAACACATACGGAGGGAGAGAGAACCATGTCGCTCAGAATCAATGCCGAGGCGCCGAACTTCACGGCGGAGACCACGCAGGGCCAGATCACCTTCCATGATTGGATCGGCAATGGATGGGCCATCCTGTTTTCGCATCCCAAGGATTTCACGCCGGTCTGCACCACCGAGCTCGGCTATATGGCGCGGCTGAAGCCGGAGTTCGACAAGCGCAACACCAAGATCCTCGGGCTCAGCGTCGATCCGGTCGACAATCACAAGCGGTGGTCGAAGGACATCGAGGAGACCCAGGGCCATGCGGTGAACTATCCGATGATCGGCGATCCGCAGCTCAAGGTGGCAAAGCTCTACGACATGCTGCCGGAGGGTGCGGGCGAGACCTCGGATGGACGCACGGCGGCGGACAACGCCACGGTGCGCTCGGTCTTCATCATCGGGCCGGACAAGAAGATCAAGGCGATGCTCACCTATCCCATGAGCAGCGGCCGGAACTTCGACGAGGTGATGCGCCTCCTCGATTCCTGCCAGCTGACGGCGAAGCATCAGGTCGCCACGCCGGTCAACTGGAAGCATGGCGAGGACGTCATCATCGTACCTTCCGTCTCCGACGAGCAGGCGAAGCAGAAATATCCCGATGGTTGGAAGGCGCCGAAGCCTTATCTCCGGATCATCCCGCAGCCGCGCTGACGGCTCTTCTCTTCCATTCCGTGGAAGCGGGACTCCAGGGCGTTTCCCTGGATCCCGGCTTCCACCGGAATGGCTCAGCCTCGCCGCGCAAGCGCGGCGATGTGCTGGATGACCGCGGGGCGGGGCGGCCCCAGTTCCAGATCCTCGAAGGCCAGGATATCGAGACGGCCGCTCACCGCCTCGCGAAGCTCGCCGGCGCGCAGCAGGTGGTCGCGATTGCAGGGCTTGCCGAAACGCTCATTGCCCTGGGCAAAGGTCTCGTAGAGCAACAGCCCGCCCGGCGCCACCGCGCCGATGATATCGGCGAGGATCGGCCGGTGGAGATAGTTGGTCACCACCACGAGATCGAACCGCCGGCTGCCGAGAGGCCAGGGGCTGCCATCCTCGAGATCGGCACCGATCTTGGTCAGGCCCGGCGCATCGGGCTGCTGATGGGGATCGCGGTCGACCGCCGTGACCTCGAGCCCGTGGGATAGCAGGAGCTGGCTGTGCCGGCCGCTTCCCGCCGCGAGGTCGAGGGCGGCCTGGCCGCCGCGAACCAGTGGCAGGAAGCGGAGAATCCACGGGGAGGCCGCTTGTGAAGTTGACAAGTTTGGGCCATCTATGAGGCTGGATTGATGACGGCGATGACCAGACGATGATTCTCTTCGATCTCAAATGCGGCAAGGGCCATGTCTTCGAGGCCTGGTTTCGTGACGGAACGACGGCCGAGAAGCAGATTGCCGGGCGCAAGATTGCCTGCCCCAGCTGCGGCACCGCCAAGGTGCAGAAAGCCCCCATGGCGCCGCGCATCGGCAAGGGCGGACGCCCCGCCGCCGCCGAGAGCAGCGCTCCCGAGCCGAGCCAGCCGCAGGGCGCCGTCATGACCAAGGAGATGGCGGGTAAGGCCGCCCAGCTTCGCAAGGAGCTGGGGGAACTTCGGAAGAAGATCGAGGCCAATTGCGACTATGTCGGCGGCCAGTTCGCCGAGGAAGCGCGCAAGATTCATTACGGGGAAACCGAGGCGCGCGGCATCTATGGCGAGACCTCCGAGGAGCAGGCGCGCGAGCTCAACGATGAGGGCATCGAGTTCTCCCGCGTGCCGTGGCTGCCGCGGCAGGATTCCTGAGCGCGCACCTGCGCGCTAGCTCCGCTCGAAGCACATCATGTAGTTGACGTCGAGGTCGCCGGCCGCGGGCCGCCATTTGTCGGTGAGGGGGCTGTAGACCACGCCGATGGCCTCGGCGAGGGCCAGGCCATGCGGCCGCACGGCCGCCGCCACTTCCGAGGGCCTGAGGAAGCGGCGCCAGTCATGGGTACCCGGCGGCAGCCAGCGCAGCAGATATTCGGCCCCCAGTATGGCGAGCGCGAAGGATTTCGCTGTCCTGTTGAGGGTCGAGAGGATCAAGAGCCCGCCCGGCGCCACCAGCCGCGCCGCCGCACCCATGAATCCCTCCACATCGCTCACATGCTCGATGATCTCCATCGCAAGCACGATCTCGAACCCTGCGCCGGTCTCGGCCAGCCCTTCGGCCGTCGACAGGCGGTAGTCGATCGCAAGCTCGCTCTCCGCGGCATGGCTGCGTGCGGCGGCGATGCTGGTCTCCGCCGCATCGATCCCCGTCACCCTGGCGCCGAGCCGCGCCAGCGGCTCGGCGAGAATCCCGCCCCCGCACCCGATATCCAGCAAAGAAAGCCCGGCGAGCGGCTGCGGGGAAAGAGCCTCCCGGCCGAAACGGGCAGCGGCCCGGTCCCGGATATAGGCGAGGCGGACCGGATTCAGCCGGTGCAATGGGCGGAACTTGCCGGCGGGATCCCACCAGGCCCCCGCCAGGGCGGAAAACTTCGCGATCTCCCGGGCATCGACCGAGGCCGTCGCGGACGCGTCGGTCGTGGACTGAAACGGGGCGGCGGCCGGGGTCATGATTGGCGCAATCTTCTGTCGCGGGCCTTGCTTAGCGGCATTCCTATTGAGTATGGATACGCGCCGCCTGCCCGGCAACGGGCGCGGCGCCGTGGCAAGCATCCCCTGGATTCTGAGCGATGACCAGAGCGGCGGGCAAGACCCGCATCGTGATGAAGTTCGGCGGCACCTCGGTGGCCGATGTCGACCGCATCAAGGCGGTGGCGGCGCGGGTCAAGCGCGAGGTCGATGCCGGCCATGAGGTGGCCGTGGTCGTCTCCGCCATGGCCGGGGCGACGAATCAGCTCGTTGGCTGGACCAATACCGTGGCCCGGCTCCACGACGCCCGCGAATATGATTCCGTTGTCGCCTCGGGCGAGCAGGTGACCGCCGGCTTGACGGCGATCGCGCTCCAGGAGATCGGTGTCTCCGCCCGCTCCTGGCTCGGCTGGCAAATTCCGATCCGAACCGACGACGCCCATGGCAAGGCGCGTATCCAGCTCATCGAGACCGAGGAGCTCGACCGGCGGATGGCCCGGGGCGAGGTGGCGGTGGTGGCCGGCTTCCAGGGGCTGGGCTCCGACAACCGGATCACCACGCTCGGGCGCGGCGGCTCCGACACCTCGGCGGTTGCGCTCGCCGCCGCCCTTCACGCCGATCGCTGCGATATCTTCACCGATGTGGACGGAGTCTATACGACCGACCCGCGCATCGTTGCCAAGGCCCGTAAGCTCGATAAGATCACCTATGAGGAGATGCTCGAGATGGCGATGAAGCACCACGTGCGGCTCCAGGTGCTGTCGAGCTTCGTCGACCGGCCGGGCACCCTGGTCGTGGATGAGGACGAAATCGTGGAACAGGAACTGGTCAGCGGAATCGCCTACAGCCGGGACGAGGCG
>DATFRE010000362.1:0-6964 GCA_035263545.1 Dongiaceae bacterium | reverse complement strand
TGCAGGCCATTCGGAGACATTCGATCCCCTCGCCCACCGGGTGAATTCCTGCCCGCGCCGTGAGGATCGCGACGCAACGCTCATTCACCCGGGAGACATGCCAATGCTGAAGCTGTGGGGCCGCGCCACCTCCATGAACGTGCAGAAGGTGGTCTGGGCCCTGGAGGAGATCGGGGTCCCCTATGAGCGGGTGGATGTGGGCGGGCGCCACGGCGGCCTGGATAAGCCGGCCTATATCGCCCTCAACCCCAACCAGCGCATACCGACCCTGCAGGATGACGGCGTCACCGTCTGGGAGAGCAATGCCGTGGTGCGCTATGTCGCCGCCCGCTACAGCGAAGGCGTGCTCTGGGACCGGGATCCGGGAAGGCGCGCCCAGGCCGACCAGTGGATGGACTGGATGCAGACCACGCTGGGCCCCGATTTCTTAGCCGTCTTCTACGCGGTGGTGCGCACACCGCCTCAGAAGCGCGACAAGGCGGCCATCCCGGGCCTCGTCAAGGCGCTGGGCGAGCGCTATGCCGTCCTCGATCGGCTGCTGGAGGGCCGGCCCTTCCTCCTTGGCGACAGGCTCTCCATGGCGGATCTCATCAACGGCGCGACCCTCTACCGCTATTACGAGATGGAGATCGAGCGGCCGGCGCTGCCGCGGCTTGCCGCCTGGTATGAGCGCCTGAAGGAGCGCCCGGCCTATCGCAAGGGAGTCATGGTCTCTTTCGAGGAGCTGCGCGGCCGCTGATGCTTCCTCCTCCCGGGGGGCCGACCGCACCCCCCACCCTGCGTCCCGCTTTCCGCGTCCAATTATTGCCCTCGGGCTCGCCGTTGCGCTGCCAGCGGCGGCCGGCTGTCGCGGGTTGAGCGCGGGCGGCCGATAGTCCATCTCCTATATTCCCAGTAGAATGTAAGATTCGGGGCTAGAGGCTGGGCGAAGATCCGGCACCGTGGCGAGCCCGTGACAGCAGGTGAGGTGGGATATGCATAAATTCCTCGGCACCCAGCTTCGCATCTTCTTCGCCGGGCTGCTGGCGCTGCTGCCGCTCGCCCTCACCCTCGCGGCCGCCGCCTGGGTCGGAAGCTTCGTCTATGCCTATACCGGCCCGCAAAGCGTCTTCGGCAGCCTTCTGGCGACCATCGGCCTCGCGCTGGTGGCCAACCGCGTGGTGGCTTATCTCATCGGCTTCCTGGTCGTTGTCGCCTGCCTTTATGTCGTCGGCCTCCTCATCCAATCCCAATTGAAGACGGAGTTCGCCGGCATCGGCAGCCAGCTCATGAGCCGCATTCCCCTGCTGGGGAGCGTGTTCAATCTGATGAGCCGTTTCGTCGGCGTGCTGGGCAAGCAGAATGCGGCAGATACCTCGGCCATGGCGCCGGTCTGGTGCTTCTTCGGGGGCAATGGCGGGGCCGCGGCCCTGGCCCTGCTCTCCTCGCCGGAGCCCGTGACCCTGCAGGGCCGGCCCCATCTGGCGGTCCTCATTCCCACCGCGCCCGTGCCCTTCGGCGGCGGGCTGCTCTTCGTGCCGGCGGAGTGGGTCGTTCCGGCGGCGGTGGGCGCGGAGGCGCTGACCAGCATCTATGTCTCCATGGGCATGACGGCGCCGCAGTTTCTCGCCAAGCCGATCCGCGATTCCTGAACCGGAAGCGCAAGAATCGGAGCGCGCCCTCGAGCTGGCCTTGCCATCTTCCTGGCATCGATCACGCAGGGAGATGGATCATGAGCTTTCGCATCACGGGGCTGCCGGCCGAGAGCTTCCGGCATCTGTTCGAGCTCTCGGACGAGGAGCTGGCTGCCCATCGGGCATTGCGCTGCACCGTCGACAAGGAGAACAGCTTTCCCTGCCGCGTCAGCCTGACGGACGCCACGCTGGGCGACGAGGTGCTGCTGGTCAATTATGAGCATCACCCCGTGGACACGCCTTATCGCTCGAGCTTTGCCGTCTATGTGCGCGAGGGCGAGAAGACCTACGATGCCGTGGACCAGGTCCCCGATCAGCTCCGCCGGCGCATCCTGGCGGCCCGCGGCTATGACGGCGATGGCATGCTGGTGAATGCAGATCTCGTGGATGGCCGGGAGCTCGAAGGCAAGATCGAGCAGCTCTTCGCCGAGCCGCGCATCGCCTATCTGCAGCTCCACTTTGCCAAACCCGGCTGTTACGCCGCCCGGGTGGAGCGGGCCTAGCCGCTCAACGACAGGCTCAGCTGCCGGCCACCTCCAGCTTGACCCCGAGACCGGCGGCAGCCTCGGCGAGCTGGCCCCAGGTGACATCGTCGATGGAAATGCCCTCAGCCATGCGCCGGGCCCGCATCTGGCGCTCCGGGTCACCGGGAATGAGGACGGGAGCGGCAGGGTCTCGCGGCGGCGAGGCGGTGACGCAGCCGGTGATGGCCTCGATCTCCTGCCTCAGCCAGGCCTGATCGACCAGGCGGCGCGGATCGAGGACGAAGGCGAGCATGTTGTTGGTGATGGTGTCCTGGCCCTGGTTCTTCGGGGTCAAGGTGCCGCCGCCGGTAACGACCCCGGCCAGGAGCTCGCAGATGAAGGCCAGCGCATAGCCTTTATGCTCGCCCATGGGCAGGACAGCGCCGCCAGGCTCGCCGAACAGCGCGCCGGGGTCCGTCGTGGGCCGTCCGGCCCCGTCCAGCAGGAGGTCGCCCGCGAGCTGCCGTCCCTCATTGGAGGCGACCCGCACCTTTCCCACCGCCACTTTGCTCGTCGCCATGTCGACGATGACCGGCCGACCCGGTTCGCCGGCGGGAAGCGCGATGCAGACCGGGTTGGTCCCGAGCCGCGCATCGGCGCCGCGATGGGGTGCCACATAGGGCTTATGGCCGATCACATTGACGAAGTGAAGCGAGATGAGCCCGGCCGCGGCGCATTGCTCCCCATAGCTGCCGATCCGGCCGATATGATGGGCATTGCGGAGCGCCACGGCGGCGAGCCCCGTCCTGCGCGCCCGCTCGATTCCGAGCTCTGTCAGGGCACGGGCCGTCACCTGCCCATAACCGCGCTCGCCGTCATAGTGCAGGATCGCGCCATCCTCCTTGATAAGCCGGCCGCGGCGATTGGGGATCAGCGAACGCGCGGCAAGATTTTTCATGTAGATGGAGATCATGCCGACGCCATGGCTGTCATGGCCGCGGAGGTTCGCCTCCACGAGGTGATCGGCCACGATCTCGGCTTCCTCGGCGCTGCTGCCGGCAGCCTGGAAGATGCGAACGGCGTTCGCGCGCAGAGTCTGGTAGGGGATGAGCATGATGGGCCCGCTTCGGTGTCGGGCCATTCCTAGCTATGGCGTCCGGCGGAGCAAGCAAAATCCATCGCTGCCTGCTGTGAGGTCAGGAAATCCGGCGCCGGTAGGCCGCCAGCAGAGCTTGCCACCACTCGCCATGGCGGCGCATGAAAATCGCGTCGGGAAAACCGTGGCGGGCCACATGCTCAGGCGGCACGCTTTCCCAGCCATGATGCTCGACGGTCACGCGGGTTTCCCCGCCCAGCGGCTCGAAGCGCACCTCGACCCGGGTCTGCTGGCTGGGCGCGAAGGAGGCCTGCCGCCAGGTGAAGGCGAGGCGTGCCCCCGGCTCCCAGGCCGTGATGCGGCCGATCTCGAAGACCTCGCCGGTGGATCCCGTCTCTGTGAGGCGGCCGCCTTCGCCTTCCTCGAAGGCGAGACGACCCGGTGGACCACTCGTGAAGCGGAACAGCCCGTTGGGCTGCCACCAGAGGCCGATCTCGCGGGTGAACACCCGGAAGGCATGATCTGGCGTCGCGCTCACGCGCAGTGAGACGAGGATGCGCGCGCTCAACTTCCCCGCTCCAGATGGGCCTTGAAGGCCACGAGCTGGCGGGCCCAGAGCCGCTCCGTCTCCTCGAGCCAGGCCTTGAGCGAGGCCATCGGCGCGGGCCTCAGGCTATAGACGCGGACCCGGGCGTCGAAGGCCGGATGCGATTCCTCGATCAGGCCGATCTTGCGCAGGCTGCGCAGATGGCGGCTCATGGCCGGGGGGCTCAGCCCCGCGGCCGCAGCGAGCTCGCTCGCCCGGCGTGGCCGTTCGCGCAGGAGATCGATCACCCGCCGACGATGCGGATCGGCGAGAACCGCGAGCAGGCGGTCGAGAGCCGGCGCCGACTTCAATGCCAGCCTTCGATCTTCAAGCCGCTCGCCTTCTCCGCTTCCTCCCGCGACACGTGGCGCACCGTCTGGCCGAAGCTCCACACATGCCCCTCGGGATCCCGCGCGGCATAGACGCGATCGCCATAGAACTGATCGGCCGGCTGACGGGTGATCACGGCGCCGGCGGCACGGGCTCGTTCGCAATGGGCGTCGATGCCATCCTGAAGCTGCACATGGACACACTGGGTGTTGCGGCCACCGATGCTCGCTGGGCTCGCGGTATGCTCGGCCCATTCCGAGCCAACCATGATGTAGCCGTCGCCGAAGCGCATCTCCGAATGACCAAGCTTTCCCTCGGTATCGGTGACGAGCAGCGTTCGCTCGAAGCCGAAGGCCTTCTCGAGCCAGTCGAGGGCGGCGAAAGGGTCCTTGTAGAAGACGGCCGAGCCGAGGCTGGGGCGGCGCGTGGGATCTTCCATGGCTTTCTCCTTAACGAAATTTGCAATATTTAACGCGAGGGAGAACTATTTTGTCAACCCTCCCCTTCCTCGGGCAGCGCCTCAGGCCACGCGGATGCCCGTTTGCCACTCCACCGGCTCGAAGCGGGCGATGTCGCTGACGAAATAGGAACCATCGGCATCGACGAACAACCGGCATTCGAAGCCGTAGCGAAGACCGGCGAGGGTCAGCGTCCCGAGATAGATCTCGCTGCTGCCGCCATCGGCTTCGGCCGTCCGCTGGGAGAGCTCGCGCTCGATTTCGAGGCTGCCGGCGAGTGCCGCCGGCACGCGCCCGCTGATGCAGGCGTCGCACAAGGCATCCTCAACGCCGATGCTGCCGATCGTGTAGAGATAGGCATCCACCGCGGCCAGCCAGTCCGTCATGTCCGACCTCCGATCTCCAGGGAGCGAAGACTTTATCGCCACTACGAGAACAAAGCAAGAACATCAGATTTGCCGCCTGGAGCGCCGGGCGGTCTCGAATGGCCCTTCGCCCTTGTCCTGGCGCCGATTTTCTTCACCTCGCCGGGACGCGCTCTAGAAACGGGGCGCCGCCCGTGCTTTAAGATCGCTGCCGGGGGTGCGGCGCCGATTCAGCATCGGCTTGCCGCTCGCTTTTGTTCAAGGAGAGCATTCGCGTGAGCATGTCCTTCCCGCAGCCTGCTGCGGCAATACCGGGGCGCCGGCGGCGCATCCTCGCAGGACTGTCGACCGGGTTCGGGGCCCTCCTGGCTGCCCTTCCTGCCTTGGCGCAACAGTCAGACGCCGCCATCACCGGCGAGTCCTCCGCCGTACCGGCGGCGATCCTGCCCCACAACCTTTCCGTCTGGAACATGTTCCTGGCGGCCGATGTGGTGGTGCAGGCGGTGATGATTTCCCTCATCTTCGCCTCGATCGTCACCTGGACGATCTTCGTGGCCAAGAGCCTGGAGCTCGCCGGCGCCTGGCGCCATATGCATAGCGGCCGGGTCCTGCTCCACGCTTCCCGGTCCCTCCAGGAGGCCATCCAGAAGTTTCACGGCCGGCACTGTCCCACGGCCGGACTCGTCAACGCCGCCAATGAAGAGGTCTTGCTGTCGGCGGATATTCCCGGCGAAGGGCTGAAGGAGCGCGTCATCTCGCGGCTGGAGCGGGTCGAATCGGCGGCGGCGCGGGCGGTCAACCGCGGCACCGGCCTGCTGGCCACCATCGGGGCGACGGCGCCCTTCGTCGGGCTCTTCGGCACCGTCTGGGGCATCATGAACAGCTTCATCGGCATCTCGAAGATGCAGACGACGAACCTGGCGGTCGTGGCCCCCGGCCTGGCCGAAGCGCTGTTGACCACCGCCTTCGGCCTCGCCACGGCGATTCCCGCCGTGGTCATCTACAACTACTTTGCTCGCATGGTCGCCGGCTACAAAGGCGGCGTCGCCGATGCCTCGGCCGAGGTCGTCCGCCTCGTCTCCCGCGATCTCGACTTCCAGTATCGCAGCCTCATGGCCGCGCAACCGGCGGCCTGACGCCATGGCCCTGTTCCAGCGCCATGCCGAGGAGGATCTCGGCGAGCATCACGAGATCAACGTCACGCCCTTCATCGACGTCATCCTGGTCCTGCTGATCATCTTCATGGTCGGTGCGCCGCTGGCCACGGTGGATATGGCGGTCGATCTGCCGACCTCCGACGCCAAGCCGAGCCCGCGCCCGGACAAGCCGGTCTTCCTGACCATCAGGGCCGACAAGGCGATCACGC
Source organism: Dongiaceae bacterium (assembly GCA_035263545.1). GTDB lineage: Bacteria > Pseudomonadota > Alphaproteobacteria > Dongiales > Dongiaceae > DASXQK01. The sequence goes on along the minus strand of DATFRE010000362.1, from coordinate 626 downwards.
TGGACAGCAAGCCCGTGACGCTTGCCGGCCTCGGCAAGGCGCTGGACAACCAGTTCCACGGCGACAAGGAGCAGCGGATCTATCTCCAGGCCGACAAGGTGGTGGAGTATGGCGAGCTGATGTCCGTGATGAACATCCTGCGCAACGCCGGCTATCTGAAAGTGGCACTCGTCGGGTTGGAGGGCCGGGCGGAGGGCCAGACCGCGCAATGACGGCAGTCGCCGCTCACGAGGTGCGTTTCACCGATGCCTTCGGCCCGGTCGGCTGGGGCACCAGCCTGTTGGCTGTGCTTCTGATCCATCTCGCCATCGCCTATTACTTCCTGGTCCACCATCAGATCAAAGTCGAGACTCCGCCGGCGGCGCCGAAGGCCATCCTCATCGATCTGGCGCAGCCGGCGCCGCTCCTGGGTCCCAAGGTCGCGCCGCCCGCGGTTGCGCAGCCCCCGCAGGCGCCGCCGGTCGTGCCACCCTCTGCCGTGCCGCCCCAGACTCCCCGCATCCCCGCCCTCGCTGCGCCGGCGCCACAGGTTGAGACGGCTCCTCTGCCCGACCTGCCGAATCTGCCCGCAGGGGACGTGGCCTCTTTGCCAAAACCGGAAGTGAAGCAGCCGCCGGCGAAACCGC
>DATFRE010000361.1:0-7994 GCA_035263545.1 Dongiaceae bacterium | reverse complement strand
CGCCGGTGTCGACCAGGCTCCAATAGACAGAAAGGTCGGAGAAAATCGCGCCCAGGAGCCACGCGACGGCCGCGGCAAAGATGAAGGCCAACGCGAGAGGATGCCAGAGTCGCTCGAGAAAGGTCGTCGCGGCGGGCGTCTCGGTGCCGTTCACCGCGGCAGACCTCAGCGCCAGCGCACGGCGTAGGCGAGAGATGAAGTAGAGCGCGACCGCGGCATTGATGAGACCGACGATGAGGGCCAGGAACTGCACGGCCGGTACCGGGATCCCGGAATAGAGCAGAGCCCTCAGTCCCGCCTGAGAGAAGGCGACGAAGCCCAGAAGCCAGGCGGCGAGCTGACGCATATGCCCGGCGTGATGATCGGCCGCCTGGATCAGGCGCGCCTCCGGCTGACGGGGCCGCAGCAGCACATCGACCGGCAGCATCAGCAGGCGCCAGTGGATCAACCCGCCGAAGAGCGAGACCGCGAGCTCGCTGCGGGGTGAGTGGTCGGAGAACCAGGTCACATGGGCGGCGTAGAAGACGACCAGAAGGGCAACGAGGCCGAGGAGATCGCGCAGGAAGGCGCTGATCATCCGGCTGCCGATATTGGACTGCAGATGATCGGGCGAGCGGCGGTGCAAGTGCGTCAGAAGGCGTGGCAGCAGAAGGGCGAGCAGAAGTCCCGCAAGGAAGCAGCCAGCGAGCTTCACGAGCCAGTCGCCGAATGCACCCTGCGTCGGATCCGTGATGCGGTCGATATAGAGGCTGAGCGCGGCCGGCAGATCCGCGATACTGACGAAGATCGGCATCAGATTCGCCGAGAGGGTCGCAGCCGCGCCTTCGAGTCCTTCGACAGTGTTGGAGTTCAGCACAGTCTCGGTGGGTCTTGCCACCGGTGCCGCAGTGGCGGTGGAAGGAACCGCCTTCGCGGTCGCTTCGCCGGCGGCGAGCGCCGGCAGGCTGTGCCAAAGCAGGAGCGGCAGAATCAGCGGCGCCAGTGCCAAGCCCAGGCGATACGCCCTGGCCGATGCCGATCCAACAGTACGATCCCCGATCATGAACCCCCGCCGCTACCGCCGTGCCGGCCCGATGACGCTGCGTGCGACCTTGGGCCGGTCCGCCTCGTTGATCATGCCGAAAAGCACGCTGCGAAAGCCCTCGACCGCCTCGGCCCCGGCGGCGCGATAGGCCCGCGCCACCAATGCGCGCTGATCCTCCGTCAGCCGACGCTCGAGTTCTGCACCCTGGAGCGTCAGATCCAGCAGGCGCTGACGCCGGTCGGTGCCGGGACGCTGCTGCACGAAGCCCTGGCGCAGAAGCTGCCCCAGCACCCGAGACAGGCTCTGCTTGGTGATCTTCAGGATGTCGAGGAGCGCCGAGACGGGCATGCCGGGATTGCGGCCGACGAAATAGATGACACGGTGATGGGCCCGGCCGAAGCCGTAGGCCTGGAGCATGGCATCGGCCTCCGCTGTGAAGTCGCGATAGGCATAGAACAGCAGCTCGATGCCTTGGCGAAGCTCGTCCTCGCGCAGGAACAGGGGGTTGGCCTGGGGTTTGATGTCTGCCATTTTACGTCAGCTATGTTGACTTATCTGCAGAGAACTGCTTTTCTGTCCCGTAAGCGAACCTAATCTATATTGCCGATCCCCGCACAGACCCCTCTGATCCTGGGAGCTTCCCGCCAATGAGCACCCCCTCCTTCGACGACCGCGACGGCTTCATCTGGTTCGACGGTAAATTCGTCGACTGGCGCGAGGCCAAGATCCATATCCTGACCCATGCCATGCATTATGCCTCGGCCGTCTTCGAGGGCGAGCGGGCCTATGAAGGCAAGGTCTTCAAGCTGACCGAGCACAGCCAGCGCCTGCTGCGCTCGGGCGAGATTCTCGGCTTCCGGATCCCCTACAGCCTCGCCGAGATCGACGCGGCGACGGAGGAGACGCTGAAGCGCACCGGCTTCAAGGATGCCTATGTCCGCCCCATCGCCTGGCGCGGCAGCGAGCAGATGGGCGTCTCCGCCCAGCAGAGCAAGATCCATCTGGCGATCGCGGTCTGGCAGTGGCCCGCTTACTTCAATCCGGAATCATTGAAGAAGGGTATCCGGATGACCTTCGCCAAATGGCGCCGGCCCTCGCCCGAGACCGCGCCCACGGCGAGCAAGGCCGCCGGTCTCTATATGATCTGCACCCTCTCGAAGCATGCGGCGGAGGCGGAAGGCTGCGCCGATGCCCTGATGCTCGACTGGCGGGGCCAGATCGCCGAGGCGACCGGAGCCAATGTCTTTCTCGGCATCGGCGGCGAGCTGCATACGCCCAAGCCCGACTGCTTCCTCGATGGCATCACGCGGCGCACCGTCATCGACCTCGCGCGCAAGCGCGGAATCAAGGTGACCGAGCGCGCGATCATGCCCGAGGAGCTGGCCAAGGCGGATGAAGTGTTCATCACCGGCACCGCCGCGGAGGTCACCCCCGTGGGTGAGATCGGACCGCACAACTATCAGGTCGGCCCGCTGGCGCGTCAGATGATGAGCGACTATGCGGCCACCGTCCGCGGGCAGAAGGTCGCGGCCTAGCTGACGGCAGCGGCAGGGAGGAGGTGAAACAACCTCCTCCCTGCCGCCCGACCGAGCTCAGAACGGTCCCTCTCGGGCTGGGCCTCAGGCCGGGACCATCGCCGCGGCCAGACCATATGATTCGAGGAGCTGGAGGCTGAGCCGCATCGGCTCCGGCGGGGCTTCGCAGCGCTCGAGCACGTCCTTCGCATAGGTTTTGAAGCTGGGAAGCTCCGTCACCGGGCTGGAATCATCGGCCCGGAGATTGACGAAGAGATGGACGAACTCCGGCCCGTTCTTGAAGAGCGCGTAGGCGATGTGCGGTGGCGCCGTTCTCCGGAGCTCGTCGAAGACGGCCCGGGCCAGCGCCTCGTTCTCGGCGGCGCGATCCGGCTTTGCGGCGTAGTGGACGAGTGTCACTCTCTGCATGGTCTTGGTCCCTTTCATCCTCGGCTCACGAGATGCGAGCCGATGCGTCCCAGGACGGCGGCAAAGGGGTGAAGGATTCGGGCCGGGAAAAAAATTTCGCGCGGCCGAATCCTTTGCCTCGCGCGCGGCGTCTAGAGACTGAGGCCGCCTGTGCCGGCCGCGAAGAAAGGAATGGCTTGATGGATGCAAGCCTGGGTCCCGAGGCTCTTGACCGGCTGATGGCGGAACTCCGCCCGCGCCTGCATCGCTATTGCGCGCGCATGGTCGGCTCCGCCTTCGAAGGCGAGGACGTGGTGCAGGAGGCTCTCGCCATGCGGCGGAGGCCCTGCCCGACGCGGGCCGGATCGAGCGGCCGGAGAGCTGGCTCTTCCGCATCGCTCACAATGCCGCCCTGGATGCCCTGCGGCGGCGCAAGCGGCAGCCGCCGCTCCAGTTCCAGGTCGATCTCGCGGGATTCGCCGATGCCACGGAAAGCGCGGATTCCCGGGTCGCGGCGGCTGCCAGCCTGGCGGCCTTCCTGCGGCTGCCGCCGAGCCAGCGATCGAGCGTCGTGCTGATGGATGTCCTCGGCCATTCCCTTGCGGAGACCGCCGACATCATCGGCGCCAGCGTCCCCGCGGTGAAGGCGGCCCTCCACCGGGGCCGCGCGAAGCTGCGGGAATCCGCCGATGCGGTCGCTGATCCGGCGCCGCCCCTGGATCCGGCAGAGCGGGAAAGGCTGCGCACCTATGCCGACATGTTCAACGCGCGCGACTTCGATGCCTTGCGCGACCTCTTGGCGGAGGAGGTCCGGCTCGATCTGCCGAACCGCATTCGCCTCGCCGGCCGCAAGGACGTCGCGGTCTACTTCACCCGCTATGACGCCGTGGCCGACTGCCGGCTCTCGCTTGGCCTGGCGGAAGGCCGGCCAGCGCTCCTCGTCAGCGACCCGTCGGATCCCGCCGGCCTCATCGGCTACGTCATTCTGCTCGGCTGGGCGGATGGAAAGATCATCGCGATCCGCGACTTCCGCCATGCGCGCTACGTCATGGCGAGCCTGACCGTCTCACGCCTCTAGCCCAGTTCAGCGGCGGCCAGCCCGCCCCCGAGGTCGAAGGGGGCAGTCGGGGCGAGATTCTCTAGAGCTTGGGGCGCCGCGCCGGCGTGTCGAGCCAGGGCTGCGCCCGTTCGAAGGCTGCAGCGGCGCGGAAGACGCTGACATCGTCATAGGTCCGCCCCACGATTGAAAGCCCCGTGGGCACGCCGTTCGCGGCGAGGCCGGAGGGCACGCTCATCACCGGGCAGCGGCTCATCATGTTGAAGCAGATGGTCATCAGCCAATCCTCGATGCTCGGCTGAGGCTTGCCATTGATCACCAGCGGCATGTCGATAAGGTCCTCGCCGGCCTTGACCGAGGGCACGGGCAAGGTGGGACAGAGGAGCAGCCGGTAGGTCTGGAAAAGCTTGCCGAGCTTGGCATACATCCGCCCTTCGATCTCGAGTCCGGCGATGAAGTCTTCGCTCGTCGTTCCCTGCGATCGCTCGGCGAAGGTTCTGGCATAGGACGTGAACAGCTCGTGGTGCTCCTTCGGCACTCGGGCGATCCAGGGGCCGAAGATCGTCCCGAAATGGGCCGCGGCGCCCTTGACCACCTCGTCATGGGACCAGCCGATATCAACCTCGTCCACCGTAGCGCCGAGGCTGCGGAAGACCTCCGCCGCCGTCGCGGTGTTGCGGGCGACATCGGGCTCGATGTCATAGCCGGCGAGATCGCCGGAGAAGGCGATGCGCCAGCCCTTGAGGTCCCCTTCGAGCTTCGTGGGGATCCTGAGCCTGGGCCGGATCGAGACGATGTCCGCCGGATGCGGGCCGCAGAGCACGTTCTGGAGCAGCGCACAGTCGGCCACGGTGCGGGCCATGGGGCCGGCATGGCAGTAATGGTCGAGATTGAACGGGCTGCTGTCGGGATTGCGGCCATAGGGCGGCTTGAAGCCCACCACGCCGGACATCGAGGCGGGGATTCGGATCGACCCGCCGATATCGGAGCCGTTTGCGATCGTGGTCGAGCCGGCGGCCAGAGAGGCACCGGCGCCGCCGGAAGAGCCCCCGGGGCTGTAGTCGAGATTCCAAGGCGTGCGGGTAATGCCCCAGAGACGCGAATGGGTGTAAGGCGCGCAAGAGAATTCCGGCGCCGCGGAGCGGGCATGGATGATGGCCCCCGCCTTGATGATCCGCTCGGCCGGCGGCGCGGTGTGTTCGTCGACATTGTCCTTGTAGATCAGCGAGCCGAAGGTCGTGCGCCAACCCTTGATGGCGGTCTCGTCCTTGATGGCGCAGGCGATGCCCTCCAGCGGCCGGACGCGCCCGTCGGTCTTCATGTACCGCGCCTCGGCCGTCTTCGCCTCTTGCATCGCCCGCTCGAAATGCTTCATCGGGAAGGCGTTGATCTTGGGCTCGACCTGCTCGGCCCGGGCGATCAGGGCGCCCATGAGCTCGACGGGCGAGAGCTTGCGCGACTTGAAGGCGGCGAGCGCTTCGCTCGCGCTCATGTAGCAGAGTTCGGCATTCGACATGGTTTCCCCCGTTTCGGTCGTTGATGGTTCAGGATCGCCGCCAGCGCTCCGCTGCCTGGTCGTCACTTTCGCGCGCGGCGACCCAATGGGCACCGCTCGATGTCTCCTCCAGCTTCCAGAAGGGCGCCTGGGTCTTCAGCCAGTCGATCAGGAACTGACAGCTCTCCAGGGCGGCCTGGCGATGCGAGGAGGCGGTGGCGACCAGCACGATGCGCTCGCCGGGCAGGAGCCGGCCGACGCGATGGATGATGAGGCTGGCCTGCAGCGGCCAGCGCGCCCGAGCCTCGGCCTCGATCTCCGCCAGGCGCTTCTCGGTCATGCCGGGATAATGCTCCAGGGTCATGGCGGTGACAGTCTCCTCGCCCGCCTCCGGTTGGCGCAGCATGTCGCGCACCAGACCCACGAAGCAGGCGAGCCCGCCGATATCGCGCCGGCCCTCGGTCAAGCCCGCCAGCTCGCGGCCGATGTCGAAATCCGCCTCCTGCACCCGGATCATGGCTAGCCTCCCGTCACCGGCGGGAAGAGGGCGACCTCGTCCCCCGGGGCGACCGGATGCTCGGCGCCGACATATTCGAGATTGACCGCGACCTTCACGACACGCCGGTCGGCCAACGCCGACTTGTAGGCGGGACCGAGGGTCTCGAGCCAGTCGAGGAGCTGGCCGACGGTGCCCACGCCCGGCGGCGGCGAGAGTTCCTCGGTGGCCTTGCCAAGCTTGCCGCGAAGCCAGGCGAAATAAAGCAGCTTCATCAGCCGACCTCGCCGAAGGGAAGGAAATCCACCATGCTGCCGCGCTCGACGCGGGTCAACGCCTCCGGCAGCTCGACCAGCCCGTCGGCAGCGACAAGCGAGCTCAGGATCCCGCTGCCCTGAGCGGGAAAGTCCAGCGCCGTTACCTCGTTGTCCTGGGGTTGCGTCAAGCGGGCCCTGAGGAACTCGCGCCGGCCGGGTTTCTTGCGATGCTCGAAGCCCGCCCTCATCCGGTAGCGCTGGGGAAGGAGATCGCGGGCGCCCAGGAGCCGGAGGAGGATTGGTCGAGCCATGCAAACGAAACCGACGATCGCCGCCAGCGGATTCCCCGCCAGCCCGATGACCGTGACCGGCCTCGGCGTGTCCAGCCGGCCAAGGGCGATGATCCGTCCCGGCTTGATGGCGAGATGCCAAAGACGGAACCGGCCCAGCGCCGCGACCGCCGCGCCGAAATGATCGTCCTCGCCGAGGGAGACGTCGCCCGAGGTCAGGATCACGTCGTTACCCACCGCCGCGCTGCTAAGCGCGGATTCGATCTCGGTGCGCCGGAAGGGGAGCCTGCCCCGATCCTGCGCATGCAGGCCAAGCTGGCATAGAAGGGCGCAGAGGCCCTGGCGGTTCGATTCCCCTAATAGCTCATCGCCTGCGGAGAAGACGGCGACGCTGAGCGGCCGGGCGACCGGCAGCTTCCGCCGGCCGATCGCCGCGGCAAGGCCGATCTCCTGGGGGCGCAGGCGAAGCCCGGCCGCCAGCACCGTGGTGCCGGCTTTGACATCCTCGCCCGCGCGCCGGCGGTTGCTGCCGCGCTTGAGGCCCGCCGGGAGCAGCACCAGATCGCCCTCGACCCTGCAATCCTCCTGCATGACCACCGTGTCGGGTCCGACGGGCATAAGCGCCCCGGTAAAAATGCGCAAGGCCGTCCCCGGCGGCACCGGTCCGTCAAAAGGGTGGCCCGCCGCGGCGCGGCCGATGACCGGCAGCCGCGTCTCGCCCGCGGCCGCGAGATCTGCGGCATGGATGGCATAGCCGTCGACGGCCGAATTGTCCGCGCCCGGCACGTCGATGGGCGATACCACATCTTCGCGCAGGACGCGGCCAAGCGCGGATGCGAGAGCGACCGGCTCCGGTGCCGTCGACGGGATCTCTGCCAGGATTGACGCCAGGGCGGTATCGAGGGCGACTGGCGCGTCGCGGAAATCCTGCGGCGCGGACATGCGTCAGGTTCTCGCGAGCCCGAAGTGGGACAGAATGAAATCGGCGACGGCGCCGATGTCATCGATGCTGATGACCGGCAATGTACAGTCTGGCAACGCCTCGTCGCTCAGCACTGCGACGATATGGGGATCGTCGGGATAGATCAGAGGCTTGCCGGTCTCGCGGCGGTGAATCTCGATCTTGTCATGGCCCTCGCGCTTGAAGCCTTCGACGATGAGAAGATCGACAGGCGTCATATGGCGCATCAGCTCGGCAGCGCTCGGCTCCGGCGCACCGCGGTTCTCATGCATCAAGGCCCAGCGCCGCTCGGAGCCGACCAGCACCTCCGTGGCGCCGGCCTCGCGATGGCGATGGGAATCCTTGCCCGGCTGGTCGACATCGAAACCATGATGGGCATGTTTCATGGTGGAAACAGTGAGGCCGCGGCGAACCAGCTCGGGCACCAGACGGACCACCAGGGTCGTCTTGCCAGCCCCGCTCCACCCTGCGAGTCCGATCACCCGCATGGCT
>DATFRE010000360.1:0-8573 GCA_035263545.1 Dongiaceae bacterium | reverse complement strand
CCGAGGTCTGCGAGAGGATGAGAAGAGATGGAGGATCGGTCTTCCCGGCGCCTGCGAGCACTGGTGACCCACATGGCCCAATGAGGTCTGTCCGCTAATGAGATCGCAGGCGCGCTGATTTCCATGATGGCCCGGAGCAATCAGCCCCGCCCAGAGGCCGCATACATTGATGCAAGACCGCCCACCGCCAGCTCGACGAAACCCTCTTGCGACGCACGGCCGGACCATACATGTGGGTCAGACTCATCGATTCCATGATGTCTGCAACATGTCCGGTTAGCGGGTGAGTCCGGACAGGTCCTTTCAGTTGCAGTTCATGAGTTCACGCCCTGGATCAGTTCAGCGTCTCGGCGGCCGCCGCCAGACGGCGGGCGAGGTCTGGCGAGAGCTGTTGATGAAGCTTCGCCTGCGCCTTGCGCCAGACCGGAAGTGCCGCCTCCAGCCGCCGGGCGCCGGTCTCGGTCAGCCACACCGCGCGGCGGCGCAGATCGGTCTCCACCACGGCGATTTCGATCAGCCCCGCGCTCTCCAGCGTTCGCAGGTTGCGCGACAGCGTCGACTGCTCTAGGCCGCTGCGCCGGGCGAGCGCTCCCAGCGTATCGTCCTCGGCCGCGGCGATCTGCCCCAGCAGGCCGATCTGCGCGGCGCCGAGACCCGTATCGGCCAGCTCACGGTCGAGGAACTGGCTGATGCGCCGGGCGGCAAGCCGGCTGTTCCAGCCGGCACAGGCGGCCACGAGATGCCGGGCATCGGTGCGCAGGGTCTTTCGCCGTTGCTTCGGGGCGATCATTGATCTATGTATATACATAATTTGTACATACATGGAAATAGCCATGAGCGATCCGTCTCGGGATATCCTGGAGCTGATCGGCAACACCTCCTTGCTGCCACTGCGCCGCATCCGGCCGGCGAACGGCGCCCGCATCCTGCTGAAGCTGGAGAGCGAGAATCCCACCGGCAGCATGAAGGATCGCATGGCGCTGGCCATGATCGAGGCGGCGGAAGCCGATGGCCGTCTCCGGGCGGGCGGGAGCGTCGTCGAATACACCGGCGGCAGCACCGGCGTCTCCCTCGCGCTCGTCTGCGCCGTCAGGGGATATCCCCTCCACATCGTGAGCTCGGATGCCTTCGCCCGGGAGAAGCTCGACCACATGGCGATCCTGGGCGCCCGGCTTCGCGTGGTGCCCAGCGATGGCGGGAAAATGACGGAGAAGCTCACCCGCGACATGATCGAGGCGGCGCGCGTCATCGCGGCCGAGATTGGCGGCTTCTGGACGGATCAGCTGAACAATGAGGACCAGCTCGCCGCCTATCACAAGCTGGCCGAGGAGATCTGGCGCCAGACCTCGGGCCGGATCGACGGCTTCGTGCAGGCCGTCGGCACCGCGGCTTCGCTCCGCGGCACAGCCGAAGGCCTCCGTCGCCACGATGGGCGGATCAGGATCGTTGCCGTGGAGCCCGCCGAATCCCCGGTGCTCTCGGGGGGCAGGTCAGGCGGCCATAAGATCGACGGGATCGGCGCAGGCTTCGTGGTGCCGCTCTGGCGGCCCGGCATCGCCGACCGGATCGAGTGCGTTTCCACGCAGGAGGCCACCGCCATGGCGCTCCGCCTGGCGCGGGAGGAGGGCCTCGTCGCCGGCACCTCCACCGGCGCCAATGTGATCGCAGCACTGCGCCTGGCCGAGCAACTGGGGCCGGCGGCGACCATCGTTACGATCATGTGCGACACCGGCATGAAATACCTCGCCACCTATGGCCGCCATCTGGCGTCAGGCTAGCCCCTGCGCCGCGAAAGTGCTTGACTAAGTACGTCTTTTGCGTATATCCTGTAAATCTAGACTGGGCGGCTCCCGGTCGCAGGACCGTCTGCGGCGCGAATGCGAGTGCTCATCTTCATCCCGAGAAGGAGGAGGATCGACTGCAGATTCACTGCAGAAGCAGATGTGGCGCCTCTCCGCCCGCCCGCGCGGCCGGAGGAGAGATTGGCTGTAAATCCACTGTAAAAACAGCCAAGGAAGCCCGAGGCAAGGCAGCCTCTCTCTATCTCCCGATCGTCTGCCGGATCACGCGCCGGGCATCCGCGATCAGGGCGGGGCTGGCGGTGGGCCGAGCAAGGAAATCGGCCCAGGCATAAAGGTCGGCGATACGGGCGATCGCCTGCCAATCCGGCGGAAGATAACCGCCGGCCGTCTCATAGGCCGCGACCAGCGCATCGACGAAGCTTTGGCGCGAGCCGAGCGGCTGACGCAGCAGATTGCCGAAATCGATGGCTGGCGAGGCGCTGAAAGCGAACTCCCAATCCAGTACCGCGGCCACCACCCACGCCGTGCCGGCCCGGCGGATCAGGATGTTGGAGCCGTTGAAGTCGGAATGTGTAAGACAAGGCCGATCGAGCCAGGCCTCGAGCCGCTCGCCTTCGCGGTCCACGAACGACATGAGCTCGGCGGTGAGCGCGCCTCCGAGGCGTTCGCCCCCGATTCCCTCGACGAAACTATGCCGCAGGAAAGCCCGCAACCCGTCAGCCCCGAGATCGACGGGCTCGGCGATCTGGAGCGCCGCGTCGAGGAAGCCGGGCTCTTTGAAGCCGATCCCGTGGATGCGGGCGAGCACCCGGCCGATATCCTGCGCCAGCACCTCCAGCTCTGCATCGGTCATGCCCGTCAGCGCCGTCTCCAGCCGCGGCCCCTCGACCCATTCCAGGATCGCATAGGGCCCGCCCGTCACCTCATTGGCCGGGGCGGCATGGAGAAATCGCGCTGTCGGCACGCCATGCCGCAGCACAAGCCGGTTGAGCGCCGCCTCCTTGGCCGCTTGGGCCGGGTCGCGCTGATAGAGGCGCAGCAGAACGGCATGCGGCGGGTCGGCGAGCAGGACCTTGATATTGGTATTGGCCATCCCGCCAAGAGCCGGCGCGAAAGTCCTGAGCCGAGCCGCGGGGAAGGCCTCGTGGATCAGGCGTTCGACCTGGTCCTTGTCCAACGCCAGCGCCGCCTCGCCGCGCTGCCAGCCCTCGCGCAAGCGCAGATCGCCCGCGGGCCCGGTGAATCAGGCGATCGAATCGCGGATCAGAGGCGAGGTCGAGCAGTGGATGCCGCCGCCATTCAGCTGCATCCGGTCGTAGGGCACCACGACGACCTCGACATTGTGGCGCGCCAGCTGGTCGAGCGTCCCGTTGGAGGCACCTTCCGGCATGAGGATCCGGCCCGGCCGCACGGCGAGGCAGTTCACCACCCAGCGGCTGTCGGCCGGCGTCACCTCGATGGTCCGGATCTTCAGCGCCTTCAGCCGCTCGAGGAACCAGTAGGAAAGCTGGGTGGGCTCGACGATGGCGAGATCGACATCGATCATCACCAGCGCCCCGTCGATATGGATGCGATAGCCGCAGAGATCGACGCAGATCAGCTCGACGCCCTGGCGGCGGAGCACCTCGCCGACCTGGGCGGCGCCGTCCTCGTTCACCCGGATGGAACGGCCGATGACCGCGGTCTTCGGATTGAGCCAGGCGAAGCTGCCGCCCTCCATGATCGCCGTGCCGTTGAGGGTGCGCAGGATGGGCACGTCATGCTTGGCCAATGTACGGCTGACGATCCGCTCCTCCCCGCGCCGGATCCGCGGGGCCATGCGGCAGATGATGGCCCCGCCCTTGACCGCAATCACGGAATCCCGGGTGTAGCAGGATTTGAGGCGCCCATCGGCCACACCCTCGAGGAAGATCACCTCCACCCCTTCCTTGCGCAGGGCCTCGACCAGCGAGTCGTGCTGGCGCTGCATCTCACCGACCGGCGGGATGCTGTCGCTCTGCCAGTACCAGCCCTTCTCCGGATCGCCGAAGGAGCCGATCTCCTCGATGCGCTTGGTCGGATCGACGACCTTCATCTCCTCGCCCGGCCGGTGCATCAGGACGACTCTCAGCTGCCCCACATCGTTGTCGCAGCCCCAGGCGCGACCCCAGACGCGCTCCTGCTCGTCCTCAGTCTCGAAGGCCGGCTCCGGCACCGAGCCGAACATCTTCATCGTCTGGTTATAGATGTGGTTGGCGTGGACATCCGATGGCATGGCGCCTCTCCTCTCTGCTCAGTTCTGGACCCGGGTCGTATGGCCGCCGTCGACCACGACATTCGCGCCGGTGACATAGGAGGCCATGGGGCTCGCCAGGAAGGCGACGACATTGGCGATCTCCTCGGGCCGGCCCATGCGGCGCAGCGCATTCTCCTCGACGACGGCGCGGAACACCTCCGGCTCCTTCCGTTCGAACTCATGCCAGAAGCCGCCCTCGAAATAGATCGGGCCGGGGCTCACGGCATTGACCCGGATTCCCTTCTTGCCGACCTTGCGGGAGAGCGACTTCACGTAGAACAGCAGCGCCGCCTTCATGGCGCCGTAGGCGACCTCGGGATAGCCGTAATCCTGCACGCCGGAGATGGAGGCGATCGCCACCACCGCACCCGCGCCCGAGGCCTCGAGCAAGGGGAGTGCCGCCGTCGCGCCGGTGAACATGTGCATGACGTCGATATAGAAGCTTTTCTTGAACTCCTCGGCGGTGGGATATCCGGCAAGGCCGCTGGCATTGGCGACGAAGATGTCCATCCCGCCCAGCGCCTTGGCGCCGTCCGCGATCCAGGCCTCGAGGGCCTTCGGATCGGCGACATCGAGCGCCCGGGCGAAGACCTTGGCACCCGTGGCCTCAAGGGCCTGCCGCGTCTCGGCCACGCGACCGGGCTCCCGGGCGCAGATGGCAAGAGCGCAGCCCTCGGCAGCGAAGCGCTCGGCGATCGCCCGGCCGATGCCGCGGGTCGATCCCGTTACGAAAGCCCGGCGGCCCTTGAGCTGAAGATCCATCGATTGCTATCCCCTCTCCGGCGATCTGTCAGCCGGCCGCGACATGGATCGGCGGCCTGCGCTCCCGCCAGGGCATCTCTCGCTCCAGCGCGGCGCCAAGTTCGATCAGCAGATGATCCTCTCCCGGCCGCGCGCCGAGCTGCAGGCCGATGGGCAGGCCGTTGGAATGCATGGCGAGCGGCAGTGACATCGCCGGCTGTCCCGTGACGTTGTAGGCGACCATGAATTGCTGGGCGCTGTCCTCGCGGGTGATGAACTCCTCCGACGGCAGGTCGATGTTCATGTTGTAGACACCGAGCTTCGGTCCCGTCTGGGCGGTGGTGGGGGTAAGCCATATGTCATGCTCGCCGAAGAAGGCGCCGATGGCCCGCCGCGCCTTGTTCATATAGGCGAGCGCCTCCAGGAAGGCGCCGTGGGAGACGCGCCGGGCGAACTCGTAGAAGCGCAAGGTCGCCCTCTCGACGGTGTCGGGTCCGACCTTGCGGCCTGTCTTCTCGCCATAGCCATCCAGGCGCCGGTGGAAAGCAAAGAACCAGACGCCCATGCAGGCGCGGTCGAGGGCGGGAAGATCGATGGGCGGAGCCGCTTCCTTGACCCTATGGCCGAGCCTGGCGAGCGTCCTCGCCGCCTTCTTCACTGCCGCGGCGATCTCCGGATCGACCGGCGCATCCATCAGCGCTGTCGCCGACCAGGCAATCCTCAGCTTATTGGTCGAGGGCCGGAGATAGGTCGTATAGCGCTTGGGTGCTGGCTTGATGACGAAGGGATCGCCGGGCTGCGGGATGGCGAGGCAATCGAGCATCGCCGCCGTGTCGCGCATGGTCTTGGTCTGCACGAAGTTCATGGCCATGCCGTAGCCCCATTCATCATAAAGGGGCCCCGAGGAGATGCGCCCGCGCGACGGCTTGAGGCCAATGCCCCCGCACCAGGCGGCGGGGCCGCGGATCGAGCCTCCGATATCCGAGCCATGGGCCATGGGCACGATGCCCGCGGCGACCGCCGTGGCACCTCCGCCGGTCGAGCCGCAGGCGGAATAGCCTTTCTTCCAGGGCGTAGAGGTGGCGCCATAGAGCAGGTTCTCCGAGGAGCTCGCCATGGAGAACTCCGGCGTGTTGGTGCGGCCAAGGATGTTGACGCCCGTGGCCTTCAGCAGCGTTGCGAAATTGCTGTCGACCTCTCCCACCATTCCTTTGCAGAGGCGGCTGCAGAACTCGGTCTTGCGGCCCTTCAGATGGCGGCCCACATCCTTGATCAGGAAAGGAACGCCCCGGAAGGGCCCGCGCGGCAGCGAGCGGGCATCGAGATCGGCGATCCGGTCGGCATAGATCTCGATCACGGCGCCGAGCTCGGGATTGACCGTCTCGATGGCCTTGAGCGCGCACTCGGCCAGTTCGCGGGGGCTCACCTCCCGGCGCTCGACCAGCCTGGCGAGGCCGGTCGCATCCTGGGCGGCGTATTCGGCGAGATTCATCCTCGAGGGTCTCCCTGGCTCAGAGCGGATGCAAGCAGGCGTGACTGCGCCCCGCCCCGGCCGACATCAGCGGCGGCGGGGCGGCGCGGCAATCCTCCCGGGCGCGGGCGCAGCGCGGCGCGAAGGCGCAGCCCGGCGGCGGGTTCAGCGCGCTCGGCACCTCGCCGGTCACGGCCTTCAGCCGGCCGCGCAGCCTGGGATCGGTCGAAGGCACGGAATCGACAAGCCCGCGGGTATAGGGGTGATGCGGCTGGGCGAAGACCTGCTCCACCGGACCCTGCTCGACCACCCGGCCGAGATACATCACCAGCACCCGGTCGGCGATGTTCTCGACCGTCGCAAGGTTGTGGGAGATGAAAAGATAGCTGAGGCCGAGATTCTTCTGCAGCGCCTGGAGAAGGTTCAGCACCTGCGCCTGAACGGAGACGTCGAGAGCCGCCGTCGGCTCATCGAGGATCAGGAGCTTCGGCTCCAGTGCAAGGGCACGGGCGATGGCGATGCGCTGGCGCTGGCCGCCGGAGAATTCATGCGGGAAGCGGCCGAGATGCTCCGAGCCCAGCCCGACCTCGTGCAGGTGCTTCACCACCTTCTCGGTCAGCGCCCGGCCGCGCAGCCCATAGGCCGTCACCAGCGGCTCGCCCACGATATCCCGGATGCGCATGCGTGGATCGAGGGAAGAATAGGGATTCTGGAAGACGATCGAGAGCCGCTGGCGCCAAGCCTTCTCGATCTTCTCGCCCGCCCCTTCCAGATCGGCGCCCTCGAAGCGCACGCGCCCGCCGTCCGGGCGCGTCAGACGCAGCAGCGTAAGCGCGACGGTCGTCTTGCCGCAGCCCGACTCGCCGACCAGGGCCAGGGTCTCGCCCGGGGCCATGGTAAAGCTCACGTCTTCCACCGCGCGCACCACCCCATGGCGGGTCGGGAAGCGCTTGGTCAGGTTCTCGACCGAAAGGAGCGCCGTCATGATCCCGCCCGGCTGGCAACGGGAACCGCGAGGGCCTCCCCAGCGGCGCCGGGCGCTGCGAGCGGATAGTGACAGGCGACGCTGCGCAGGCCCGCGACCTCCTTCGCGACAGGATCCTCGGCGGCGCAGCGCGGTCCGGCCGCCGGGCAGCGCGGATGGAACGCGCAGCCCGGGGGCGGGGCTGCCATATTGGGCACCGTTCCCGGGATCTGGGTCAGCACCGAGCGGCCGCGGCCCAGCATCGGCACCGCGCGCAGCAGGCTCGCCGTGTAGGGATGCGCCGGGCTCGCGAACAGAGCGTCTACCGGGCCCGATTCCACTACGCGCCCCGCATACATCACCGCCAGCCGATCGCAGAGGCTGCCAACAACGCCCAGATCATGGGTGATGAAGAGCACGGTCAGGCCATGCTCGCGGGCGAGGTCGCGCAGCAGCACGATCACCTGGGCCTGGATGGTGACGTCGAGCGCAGTGGTGGGCTCGTCGGCGATCACGAGCTGCGGCCTGCAGGCGAGCGCCATGGCGATCATGACGCGCTGGAGCTGCCCGCCTGAGACCTGATGGGGATATTTGTGCAGTGCGACCTTGGGATCTCCGATGCGGACCTCCGTCAGCGCCGCGAGCGCCGCCTGCTCGGCCTCGACACGGGGAATGACACGCACCCGCGCGATGGCGTCGGTCAGCTGCCGGCCCAGGGTGAAGAAGGGGTTCAGCGCCTTGCCCGGGTTCTGGAAGATCATCGCCGCCACGGCGCCGCGGAGCCTCTCGTTCTCCGCCTCGCTGGCGCCGACGACCTCATGGCCATCGAGCCGCACGCTGCCGGTGACGCGGCCGGGCGGGGGCACCAGGCCGAGGCAGGCGAGCGCGGTCATCGACTTGCCGCTGCCCGACTCGCCGACCAGCCCCATCACCTCGCCCTTGGCGACATCGAGGCTGGCGCCCCGTACCGCCTTCACCGTGCGCTCGAGGCTCGGGAATTCGATCCTGAGGTCGCGGATCTCGAGGAGGCTGCCGGTCACGTGCCCGCCTTTTGCCGGGCTTGTCGGGGGCTTGGCTGCACGAGGATCAGTGGCTCGACTGGTGCTTGGGATCGAGGGTGTCGCGCACGCCGTCGCCGACGAGATTGACCGCCAGCACGGTGACGAAGATGGCAAGGCCGGGGAAGGCGACCGTCCACCGATTGTCGAGGAATCGGTCGCGGGAAAGGGCGGCCATCAGCCCCCATTCCGGCGTCGGCGGCTGGGCGCCGATGCCGATGAAGCTGAGGGATGCGGCCGCCAGGATGGCATAGCCGAAATC
>DATFRE010000359.1:0-6659 GCA_035263545.1 Dongiaceae bacterium | reverse complement strand
GAGAAGGAGGATCAGCGGGGGGTCATCCAGCAGGCTGTTGGCGAGCCGGGCCTGGCGGCGCGCCTCCACCGCATCGCCCGCGGCGACCGCCGCCATGCCCTGGCTCAGAGCACGATATCCCTGGCGGCGCTTGCGCTCGGCTCTGAGACGCCCCAGGTTGCGGGGCCCGCGCCAAATCAGGCGCCAGAATGCGTGAAGCAGGATGAACAGCAGGAGCAGCAGCAGCAAGGCGGCCAACAGCACGCCGGTGCTGGTGTCGAGGCGATAGCCGAGCCAGACGAAGCTCACGCGGCCGGGATGGCCGGCGACCCAGACCGCTGCCAGCGCCACCACGCCGACCTTGATAAGGAAGAAGAGCCAGCGCCAGAAGGTCATGGACGCTCGCCCCTCTTTCGGCTCGCCCCCCGCAGGAAGCGGGAAGACGTGGTTCGTCCAGCCCTGGGCATCACTGGGGCGCTCCGTCTTTGGCAAAGGCGGCGAGGAGGGCGGCGGAAAGCCGCTTCGCTGCCGCATCGGTCTGAAACCGCGCCTGCGCGCGGGCGAGCCAGGATGCTGCCGCATCCTTGGCCGGGCCGGTGAGGCCCGAGAGCTCGCTCACGGCGCCGGGAAGATCGCCGCTACCGAGCTTGGCCTCGGCCCGGGCCAGGCGGTCGAGGTTGGAATTGCCCGTGACCTGGCCACCCTCGGCCACCGGCCGGACGGTGACCAGGGATTCGAGCCGCCCCACGACGCGATCCCAGAAACTCGCATTGGCCGGCAAGGCGCCGGCGGCGTCGGCATGGGTGACCGCTTCGGCCATTGCCGGGAACTCGGCCCGAAGCTGGGCGAAGCCTGGGATGGGCGGCCCGCTGGCCAGGGGCTTCAATGCGGCCAGCGGCTCGGCGAGGGCCGCGGCCATGGCCGGATCGCCGGCGGCCAGCTTCGACAAGGCGTCGACCTCGGCGGCGAAGGGCTCGCCTGCGGCGATGCGCGCGCGCAGCTCCGTCACGCCCAGGACCAGCCCGGCCGTGGTCGCCGCGCTGCGCGCGCCGCTGGCCGCGGCCTCGAGCTTCGCCACCTCCTGCTTGACCGCGGCAAGGTCGCCCAGCGCCGCCTCGTCGCTCTTGAGCGCCTCCTTCAGGGAGCCGAGCTCGGCCCTGAGCGGCGCCAGATCCGCAGCCGCGGCCCCGCCCTGCGGCAGGGCCGCCAGCTTCTGCTCCAGCGCGCCCAGACGCTGATCGAGGGATCCGAGCCTGGGGTCGAGCGCGGCCATCTGCTGGGGCAGGGCCTTGATCTCCGCCGGAATCGCCGCCGGCGGCGTGGCACCCGGCGCCGGAAGGGCCGCCACCTTCTGCTGCAAGGCGGCGACCTTGGCTGGGAGGTCGCCGAGATCGGGGGCGGATTTGGGCAGCGAATCGATCGCCTTCTGTTGCGCGTCGAGCCGGGCGGCGAGGTCGGCAATCCGAGGCGCCAGGTCCGGGGTCGCTGCCGGCGCCGGCGTGCCGGCCGGTGCCAGGCCGATCTTTTCCGGCGCGAAACGCATGAGTGCGACCACGGCTGCGGCCGCGATCACGGCCCCGATGAGGCCGGCGAGAAAGACGCTTGCCGCGCTGCGCCGTGGGGCCGGCACGAGGGTCGGAAGCGGCGTCGCCGGTACCAGCTCCGGCGGCGGCGCGCCCAGGGGTGCAGCCTTGGTCTCCGCAGCCGGTATCGCCGTCGGCGGGTCCGCTGCAGCC
Organism: Dongiaceae bacterium; assembly: GCA_035263545.1. Taxonomy (GTDB): domain Bacteria; phylum Pseudomonadota; class Alphaproteobacteria; order Dongiales; family Dongiaceae; genus DASXQK01. The sequence continues at coordinate 4,944 of DATFRE010000359.1, read as the reverse complement.
ACGCGGTCCACCAGCGCCAGGAGCGAAGGGAGATCCGGCTTCTCCGCCACCTCGACCCGGCGCCAGGGCAGATCCTCCACCGCCTTGGCGACGGCGGGCGACAAGCAGAGCGCGGTCAGCGGCGCGGTTTCGATAGCGGCGGCCTTGGCCAGTTCGGTGAAGGTGGCGGCGGTGCGCGGCGAGAACAGCAGCACGAGATCGACACGCCCCCGCCTCAGGGCCGCAACGGTCTCGGGCGAAAGCGATGTGGCGGTCGTCGACTCATAGAGCATGCGCCGGCGGAGCTCGAAACCTTCGGCAGCCAGGGTCCCTGCGAGATCGCCAGCTACGGCGCTGCCTGCGGCATGGAAGAGCGGGCCGCCGGCCGGCTTCAGGCGCTGCTTCGCCAGGCGGGCGAGGGCCTGCACATCGCCGCCCGCGCTCTCCACGACTCCGAAGCCCAGCTCCCGGGCCGCAGTGGCGGTCGCATCCCCCACCGCCAGCACGCCGATCTCGCGGCGGGGCGAGAGCTCGGCGAAGGCACGCGCGCCATTGGCGCTGGTGAAGAGCAGCGCCTGCACCCCCGCAAGATCCTTGGCCAAATCGCCCGCCGCCTCCGGCAGGACGCGGATCGCGAGCAGCGGTTCGATCACCACGACCACGCCGCGGGAGGCCAGGGCCTCGGCCAGGGGCCGCGCATCCTCTTCGGGGCGGGTGATCAGGGCGGTGAGCGGCATGGAGCGGGGACCTCGAGAAATCGACGGGGGAGCCTGGGCCGGGCCGTTCCTACTCGAAAAGCCGGGCTACTTCCAGATTTGGGCGAAGGCAGGACCGGCCGCGGCACGCAAAGCTTCGCCCACGGCACGGCCCAAGTCCACCGCCTGGCTGCGCGGCCCTCGGCGCTCCTCGCGGCGGATCGCGCTGCCATCGGGCAGCGCGATCAGGGCGCGCAGGCGCAGGATCCCGCCAGGTTCGTGCTCGGCCAGCGCGGCGATGGGCGTGCGGCAGGAGCCGTCGAGCACCGCCAGGCAGGCGCGCTCGGCCTCGACGGAATCGGTGGTGGCGGCGTCGTTCAGCGGCGCCAGGAGATCGGCGAGGCGCCGGTCGCCGGCGCGGATCTCGATGCCAATGGCGCCTTGCGCCACCGCGGGCAGCATCTCCTCGCTGGAGAGGATCGCCGTCGCCTTGTCGGCAAGGCCGAGGCGCTTGAGGCCAGCCAGCGCCAGGAGGGTCGCGTCGACCTCGCCGGCGGCGAGCTTGGCCAGCCGCGTGCCGACATTGCCGCGCAGCATGCGGACCTCGATATCGGGACGCAGCGCCAGGAGCTGGGCCTGGCGGCGCAGCGCCGAGGTTCCGACGCGCGCACCACGGGGGAGGCCCGCAAGGCTCGCGGCATGGGGTGAGAAGAGAGCGTCTCGAGGGTCCTCCCGCGGCAGCAGGCAGCCGATGACGAGTCCGGCTGGCAGAATCGTCGGCATGTCCTTCATAGAGTGGACTGCGAGATCGATGCGGCCCGCGATCAGCGCCTCCTCGATCTCCTTGGTGAAGAGGCCCTTGCCGCCGATCTCCTCGAGCTTGCGGTCCTGCACCTTGTCACCGGTGGTGCGGATGACCGTGATCTCCGCCGGCGGCGAATCGGGATGTGCCGCGGCGAGGCGTTGCTGGGCTTCCTTGGCCTGGGCCAGGGCCAGAGGACTGCCGCGCGTGCCGATACGCAGAGGGCGGGTGCTCGTCATGGCGCGTGGTTTAGCATCTCTGAATCCCCGCCGTCATTCCCGCGAAAGTGGGAATCCAGGCGATGCATTGCCGCAATTCCCCGTTCCGTCACCCCGGCGCGATCCCCGGATCGAGTCCAGGGAGGGGTCCAGGGGCAACCAGCACGCTCTTGCAACCCTGGATCCCGGCTTTCGCCGGGATGACGAAAGAGAAGAGCTCGGGATTTGACCCAGCGCCGCAATGCGCCTATCTCCGGCCCATGATCGTGCTGGGCATCGAGACGAGTTGCGACGAGACGGCGGCCGCCTTGGTGGCGGACGACCGGCGCATCCTGGCAGAGGCGGTGCTCTCCCAGCTCGCCGAGCATCAACCCTATGGCGGGGTGGTGCCGGAGATCGCCGCGCGCAGCCATCTCGACCATCTCGATACCCTGATCCGCCGGGTGATGGTGGAAGCGCATCTCGGCTTTGCCGACCTCGCCGGGATCGCCGCCACTGGGGGGCCGGGCCTGATCGGCGGGGTCATGGTGGGGGTGATGACGGGCAAGGCCATCGCCGCCGTTGCGGAGAGGCCCTTCCTTGCCATCAATCATCTGGAGGGCCACGCGCTGACGGCGCGGCTTACCCATGACATCCGCTTTCCCTTCCTCCTGCTGCTGGTCTCCGGCGGGCATTGCCAGCTGCTCCTGGTGAGCGGGGTCGGGCGCTACCGGCGCCTCGGCACCACCATCGACGATGCGGCCGGAGAGGCCTTCGACAAGGCGGCGAAGCTGCTGGGCCTGGGCTATCCCGGCGGGCCGGCGCTGGAGCGCGCCGCGGCCGGCGGCGATGGCGCGCGCATCGCGCTGCCCCGGCCGATGCTCGGACGGCCGGGCGCGGATTTCTCCTTTTCCGGGCTGAAGACGGCGCTCCGCCACCGGCTCGCCGAGATGACGGGCGAAGCGCCCCCGCAGGTGATCGCCGATCTCGCCGCCGCGTTCCAGCAGGCTGTGATCGACTGCCTCGCCGACCGGACCGCCAATGCCGTCGAGATGGCGAAAGAAGCAGCACCGGTGACGGCGCTGGTGGTGGCGGGCGGTGTCGCCGCCAATGCAGGCCTGCGCCGCCGGCTGGAACAGGTGGCAATGGCGGGCGGCCTGCCGCTGGTGGCACCGCCTATCAGATACTGCACCGACAATGCGGCGATGATCGCCTGGGCCGGGGTCGAGCGGCTGCGCGTCGGCCTTACCGACCGGATGGATTTCGCCCCCCGGCCGCGCTGGCCCCTGGACCCGACGGCGAAGCCCGGCGCCCGCGCCTGAGGTCGATTGCTGAGGCCCATCGGCCGCAGAGCATCCCTGGCATCGCTCTTCGCGAGCGGCTAGGCTTCGCCGTCCTCAAGAGGAGCCCACATGCATTTCGCCATCTATTGCGTCGACAAGACGGGCCATCAGCAGGTCCGCGCCAATGCGCGGCCGGCCCATCTCGAATATCTGAAGCAGTATCTCGGCCAGATCGTCATGGCGGGACCGCTGCTGGACGATGAGGGCACCGGCATGATCGGCAGCCTGTTCATCGTCGATTTTCCCGACCGCGCCGCGGCCGATGCCTTCGCCGCCGGCGATCCCTATGGCAAGGCCGGACTCTTCGCCAGCGTGCGCATCACGCCCTGGCGCAAGGTGATTCCTGCCAGCTGAGATTGGCAAGCTGAGGAGAAGCCCATGAACCATTGGCTCGTGAAATCCGAACCCGCCTCCTATTCCTGGGACCAGCTCGTCAAGGAGGGCCGCACCAATTGGAACGGTGTGCGCAACCCCACCGCCGTGAACAATCTGAAGGCGATGAAGAAGGGCGACCGCGTGTTCTTCTATCATTCGAACGAGGGGCTGCAGATCGTCGGCATCGCCGAGGTGGCCAAGGAGTTCTACCCCGATCCCGCGGACAAGTCCGGCCGGTTGGGCATGGTGGATATCACCCCGGTCATGCCGCTGAAGACGCCGGTGACGCTGAAGGCGATCAAGGCCGATCCGCAATTCGCCGACCTCGCTTTGGTGCGTCTGTCGCGGCTTTCGGTCTCGCCGGTCTCGGCCGCGCATTGGAAACAGATCTGCCAGATGGGCGGCGTGAAGGGATGAGCGAGACGGCGGGCCGGCTGCTCTGCCGCCTCGCCGAGATCCCCGATCCCGGCAGCCGCGGCTTCGAGCTCGAAGAGGGCGCGATCTTCCTGGTGCGCCGCGGCGCCGTGCTGGCGGCCTATGTCAATTCCTGCCCCCATACCGGCGGGCCGCTCGACTGGGTCGAGGACCAGTTCCTCGATCTCGAGCGCAAGCGCATCCTCTGCGCCACGCACGGCGCGCTGTTCCGTCTCGAGGACGGCCAATGCCTAGCGGGACCCTGCAAAGGCAGGGGGTTGACGCCGGTTGCAATCACGGTGGCGGAAGGCGAAGTCCGGCTGGCCCCAACAAAGCCACGAACCTATCCCCAGTAGCGCCGCAATCGGCGCGCAGCGTTTCGGTCCGGCGGCGATCCGCCGTCGCGACGAATGAAGGGATAAGATGCAAAGCGCCAATGCCGAGCCGGGCAGCTTCAGGGGCGATCCCGCGGCGGGCCGCGCCGGCTTCGAGGTCACCAAGCGCGTCCTTTTCCTGGCCTTCCTGATCGGCTCCATGCTGATCCCGCTCTACATGATCCGCGGGCTGGTGGAGGAGCGGTTCGGGCTCAGCCAGGAGGTGCAATCGGCAATCGCAAGCCTCTGGGGCGGCACGCAGGTCGTGGCCGGGCCGGTGGTGACCGTACCCTATATCGCCCGCAAGCAGACGGTGGTGAACGGCGCCGCCGTGGAGGAGACGGAGAAGCGCTACGCCCAGTTCCTGCCGGACAGCCTCGCCATCACCGCCACGGCCAAGACCGAGAAGCGCTACCGGGGCATCTACGAGGTGCTGGTCTACGCCGCCGATATCCATATGAGCGGCAAGTTTCCGGCGCCGAGCTTCGAAGGCCACGGTATCGCTCCGGGCGACATACTCTGGGACGAGGCGACGGTGGCGCTCGGCATCTCCGATATGGGCGGCATCCGCCATCTGACGCTGAACTTCGACGGCCGCGCCCTACAGCCCATTCCCGGCGTGGTGCGGGGCCAGCTCTTCGGCAGCGGGCTCCATGCGCGCCTGACCGGTCCGGTGGCACAGGCCGCCCATGACTTCACCTTGGATCTGACGCTCAATGGCAGTGGCGAGCTGCAATTCCTGCCCCTGGGCAACGAGACGACGAT
>DATFRE010000358.1:0-5272 GCA_035263545.1 Dongiaceae bacterium | reverse complement strand
CAGCCCTCTGAGATCGCCCCGCGGGTTCATGGGGTGATCGGCGCCGGCGAGGAACTTCTCCCCCATGCGGCAGCGCTCATGGGTGAAGGTGTCATCGGTCGCGGGCGCGGCGGGGATGTAAGTGCCCTTGGCGGGCATCTGGATGCCGACCGTGCCGGCGTGGAGCGCGATGTGATGGTAGTACTCCATGGAATTCTCGGCCGCGAGCTTCCAGTTTCCATCCCACTCGGTCTCGTAGTGGAAGATCTCGGTCTGCTCGCCGACCCGGTAGTTGGCGACGGCACTCTCCATGGAAGCCATGACCGGCTGGAGGGGGGCGGCATCGTCATCCAGGTTCACGAAGAGGAAGCCCATCCAGCTGTCGAGCCTGTATTGCGGCAGGCTGCAGGCAGCCCGGTCGAAGGCCTGGCTTTCCTCCATATGCGGGGCGCCCATGAGCCGCCCTTCGGTGTCGTAGGTCCAGGCGTGATAGGGACAGGTGAATCGCTTGGCATGGCCACGATCCTTCACCACCGGCATGCCGCGATGGCGGCACACGGCGTTGAGCGCCCGGAGATGCCCATCCGTGCCGCGCACCACGATCACGGGCTCGCCCATCACGTCGATGCAATAGTAGTCGCCCGGCATCGGCGCGTACTCTTCACGACCCACGCATAGCCAGGATCTCTCGAAGATCTCGTGAACCTCGTGGTCGTAGAGGGCTCTGGAAAAATAGGCTTCGGGCGGCAGCGACAGGCTGGCGGCGTCGGGTGTGCGCAGGTATCCGGCGAGGGTGTCGAGCAGCGAACCAAGACTCTCGGCCATACCGGTGCTCCTATTCCTTTCCGCCGCCGAGCCTCTGCGAAAGCGCCCCGATATGCTCGGGGCCGATGCCGCAGCAGCCGCCGATGATCCGTACGCCACGATCGGCCCAGCTCTCGGCGGCGGCCGCGAAGTCGTCCGGCGCCAGCTCACCGAAGCGCCAGTCGGGATTCTCCCATTCACCGCATTCGGGGTAGCACGCGACCGGCCCCTTCCACTGCTCCATCACGGTTTCGAGGGCACGACCGGACGCCTCGGTCTCGCAATGCATGACCGCTACGGCCGAGCAAGGCCCGGCAGCGAGAACGGGCGCCATGCAATCCCGCAAGGGACGCTCGGCATCTCGCCCCCGAAGCAGCACGGTTTCGCCGTCCTCGCCCAGGCGGCAGGTGAAGCCGACCCAGAAGGGGAGCCCGGTCGCGGCGGCGGCCTCGACAATCGTGCAAGCCTGGTCGATATCGCGGATCATCTCGAGCGCCAGCAGATCGGCGCCCGCTTCCGCTAAAAGCTCGGCCTGCTCGCGGTAGCTCGCGCGCTCGGCGGCGGCCGGCGGCCGATGACGATTATCCCCCCAAGGCACGAAGGTCGAGATCGAGCCAGCGACCCAGACCGGCCGGTCCGCCGCCAGGTTTCCTATGGCCTCCCGGGCGAGCGCTACGGAGCGGCGATTGAGCTCGGCCACATGCTCACCGAGACCGGTTGCCGCGAGCACATGGCGGGAGGCCGCAAAGCTGTTGGTGATCAGGATTTCGGCGCCCGCCCGCAGATAGTCCTCATGCACTCCGCGCACGGCCTCGGGATGCGTTGCCAAAGCAGCGGCGCTCCAGGCGATTCCATCCATCGGAACGCCGCGGCGCTGCAGCTCCGTGCCCATGGCGCCGTCCAGGATCACGGCGCCGCCGCGAGCAATTCGATCCTGCAGGGTCAGCACCGGATCCTCCATCGTCTGACGCTCGAAGTAGTGGTTAGGCGAACCACCAGCGTGAGGTCAGCTTGCCCCCGTCATCGTCCCAGTTGGCCGCTACATGGGGGCCATGGGCGAGCTTGTCGGAATGCGCGTTGACGTAGTTGTTGAACATCAGAACGATCAGCCCGCCATCGTCATGCAGCAGCTGCTGCTGTTCGGCGTACATCTCGGCGCGTTTCTGCGGATCGGTTTCGACGCGCGCCATTACCAGCAGCTCGTTGAAGCGCGGGTTCTTCCAATGGGTGTCGTTCCAGTCGGCATCGGCCGCATAGGCCTGGGAGAACATCCAGTCGATGGTCGGCCGCCCGCCCCAGTAGGAGGCGACCCAGGACTTCTTTGGCCAGACATCGGTCCAGTAACCGTCGTTCGGCTCGCGAACGACGGTCAGATCGATTCCCGCCGCCTTGGCATGCTGTTGGTAGAGAACGGCCGCATCGATCGCACCGGCAAAGGCCGTGTCCGCTGCGGATAGGCTCACCTGGAGAGTGGTCAGCCCCGCCTTCTTGAGATGGAACTTTGCCTTGTCGGGGTCGTAGGTGAATCTCGGCTTCGGATCGATGACGTATTTGATGCCCGGCGCGATCGGATCGTCGTTGCCGACCTTGCCATGGCCGAAGAAGACCTTTTTCAGGATGTCCTCGCGGTCGACGGCGTATTTCAGCGCCATGCGCACGTCGACATTGTCGAAGGGCGCCACATCAGTGAACATCGGCAGCACGTAGTGGCCATAGCCCGTGCCCTCCCAGATCTTGATGCCCGGCTGGCGCTTCAGCAGGCTGAGCGTCTTGAGGTCGCAGCGGTCGATGTAGTGCACGTCACCGTTGGTGAGCGCGTTGACTCGCGCGTTCACGTCGATGACGCTCAGCACCTCGACCTCGTCGAACCAGGTCTCGCCATAGTAGTTCGGGTTCCGCTTCATCTTGGCGGTGATACCCGGCTCGAACTTCTCCAGGATGTAGGGGCCGGTGCGGATGCCCGACGCCCAGTCGACGCCACCGCCGTCCTTCGCCGGCATGATGGGGATATGGTAGTCCGATGCAAGATAGGGGAAATCTGCGCTGCCGCTGGCCAACGTGAAGACGACGGTGTCCGGTCCATCGGCCCTGATCTCAGTGACATCCTTGAACAAGGGCTTGGCCGCCGATTTCGAATTGGCCGTCGTATGAAAGCGGAAGGATTCGACCACGTCGGTCGAAGTCACGGTCTTGCCGTTGTGGAAGGTGACGCCCTTGCGCAGCTTGAACATCCAGGTCTTGGCGTCGTCGGACGGCTCCATCGATTCCGCGAGATCGGGCCGGATATCGCCCTTCCAGTCGACCTCGGTCAGGCTGTTGCCGAGCGAGCCCCAGCCGACGACCACGGGGAACTGCGAGGTGTAGGTGCCCGGATCCAAGGAATCCGTGGTGGCGCCATGGCCTAGTGCTACGCGGAAGAATCCGCCTCTTTTGGGTTCGGCCTGCGCTGCCGCGGCGAACATGCTCTCGGCCGCCGCCAGGCTCATGCCGGCAGCGAGTGCCAGCCGAATGAAGTCGCGCCGGCCGATCTTACCTTTGCCGGCCAGCCCTTTCATGCGGTCCAGATCCCACATTGCGGTTCCTCCCGGTTCCGATGGCCAAACACGTCGCGGGATGGCCTTGGTTCGCCGGCCGCTTGCGACGCCCGGCGTCGCCTTGTGAGAATACGGTTGCACGGAAGCGGCGCCCGATCAACGGCCGCTACCGGCTTCCCGGGTACCTATGGACCGCGAGGCATCACTCTCCGACCAGGGCCACTCGAATGTGGCGAGAATAGGATCAGTCCTGCCGAAGCGGCTGATGACTACTTCCCCAGCACCGCGAGAAGCGCGTGTGCCGGCGCGCTGGAGACATGGATCAGTCCGGTGAAAGGACTGTTCAATTCCAGGATCAGAAGGATGGCGGCTGCCACGGAGAGCGCGGAGATGGAGAGAGCAATGATGACCGTTGCGTTCATCCTGACGAACATGCCGAAGCTGATGAAGATCGCCGTGGTCCAGACGACCAAGACGACCAGGATGGGCAGCGGCAGGTCGCTTCCCTGCAGCTGCGTAATCAGGAGGCTTCGCGCCTGAGCGAGCTCGTTGGCAAGCTGCAGCGCCTGCCCCTGGAACCATTTCTGGGATTCATCCCGCGGCGCCAGGCGCGTGATCTGCTGTGCCAGCTCGACCAGCTCGTTGCGATCGGGCGGTATCGGGGGCTCCGCTGGCCCGAAATCCTCTCCGGGCCACCTGACTTGGGCCCGCCGCACCATCGCGTGGCGAAGCAGCTCGCGGGCCTCGTGCGTTTCGGGGCCGTAAGCCGCCAGGTAGCGGTCAAGCAGGGCGGCACTGGCGACGGTCTGCTCGACGGCGCCCGCGACCGTATTGTGAGCGGTGTTCGCGGAGGAGATCAGAAGGCCGAGGACCAGAGCCGCCAGCGTGGCCATGAGACCCGTGGCGGCCTTGATGACATCCAACGAATCATCGCTCAGGTGGTGCTCCGGCAGCCTGGCGCGAAGCGTCATCCCGAGCAGCGCGCCGGCGAGCAGGCACGCCATGACGATCACGGCGATCCAGAGCGAGCTCACGATACATACCCTCCGGGCGCTGATCGCCTGTGGTCTCCACGGGCGCGCCTGTCCCTTGGCATCACTTCAGCGCCGAGAAAGCGGTCGGAGCCAGCAGCTGGTTGCTGATGTTGGCGTTGATCGGCCCGTCCTTCTCGCTCTCGTTGCGCACGCGAATCCATTCGGGATCGCTCTGGAAAGCGGTCCATTTCGCTTGCCGATCGGCGAGAGACTCCCAGGCGATCATGTAGGTGAGCTCGAAGGCGGATTCTCCGACCAGCGTCGTCCAGAAACCGACCTGGCGGATGCCGAGCCTTTCCCAAATGCGCAGCGTATGGTCGTTGAAGCGGGCGAGCAGGGCCGGCAGACGTCCCGGCAGGGTGCGATAGACACGCAGCTCATAGATCATCGGGCGATCCTTTCGTCTGGCTTCTCTGGAGGCGGCGGGTCAGGCGCCCGTCACCCGCCAGATGACATCGCCCACATCATCCGCCACCAGCAGGGCGCCGCCGGGGCCGATGGTCACGCCGACCGGCCGGCCAAAGGATACCCGCTCGTCGGGCGGGAGGAAGCCCGTCAGGATATCGCGCGGCGTTCCGGCAGGGCGCCCTTTCTCGAAGGGCACGAAGACGACCTTGTAGCCGGAGAGCTTGCTGCGGTTCCAGGAGCCGTGCTGGCCGATGGCCATGCCCTCCGGAAAGCCGGGAAGCGCACCGGCGGGCAGCCAGCAGAGGCCGAGCGAGGCGGTATGCCCGCCCAGCGCATAGTCCGGCGTGATGGCCTTGGCGACCATGCCAGGATCCTGGGGCACCCGGTCGTCCACCGTCCGGCCCCAATAGCAATAGGGCCAGCCGTAGAAGCCGCCATCGCGGACCGAGGTCAGATAGTCCGGCGGGGTCTCGTCGCCAAGGCCGTCGCGCTCATTGACCACGGTCCAGAGCG
>DATFRE010000357.1:0-6751 GCA_035263545.1 Dongiaceae bacterium | reverse complement strand
CAGGATGTTGCGGCTGTATTTGAAGCTGAACACCGGCTCCAGCCCCGAGGAGATGTTGTCGGCGAAGAGCGAGATGGTGCCGGTGGGGGCGATGGAGGTGAGCAGCGCGTTGCGGATGCCGTGCCGGGCGATGCCCTCGCGCAGATCCTCCTCCAGCTCGCGGATCGATTCGCCGGCGAGATATTTCTCGCGGTCGAAGAGCGGGAAGGGGCCCTTCTCCCGGGCGATCTCGATGGAGGCGGCATAGGCCGCCCGGCGGAGCGCCCGGAGCCAGGCCTCGGTCAGGGCCACCGCATCGGCGGCGCCGTAGCGCGCCCCGCACATGATGAGCGCATCGGCGAGCCCGCTGACGCCCAGCCCAATGCGCCGCTTGGCCTTCGCCTCCTCCGCCTGCTGCTCCAGGGGAAAGCGCGAGATGTCGATGACGTCGTCCATCATCCGGACGGCGGTGCTCACGAGATCGGCGAGGCGCTCCAGATCGAGTCGCGCCGTCGGCTCGAAGGGATCGAGAACCAGCGTCGTCAGATTGATCGAGCCCAGCAGGCAGGCGCCGTAGGGAGGAAGTGGCTGTTCGCCACAAGGATTGGTTGCAGAGATTTCCTCACAATACCATAGGTTGTTCTTCTTGTTGATACGGTCGATGAAGATCACGCCTGGCTCGGCATAGGCATAGGTCGCCCGCATGATCTTGTCCCAGAGCTCGCGGGCGCGGACCACGCGGTAGGTGACGCCGCCGAAGGAGAGCTCCCAGGGCGCGTCCTCGCGCACCGCCGCCATGAAGGCGTCGCTCACCAGCACCGAGAGGTTGAACATGCGCAGCCGGCCCGGAGACTGCTTGGCCTCGACAAAGGCCTCGATATCCGGATGGTCGCAGCGCAGGGTCGCCATCATGGCGCCGCGCCGGTGGCCGGCGCTCATGATGGTGCGGCACATCGCGTCCCACACATCCATGAAGCTCAAGGGGCCGGAGGCATCGGCCCCCACGCCCTTCACCGGCGCGCCGCGCGGGCGCAGGGTGGAGAAGTCATAGCCGATGCCGCCGCCCTGCTGCATGGTGAGGGCGGCCTCGCGCAGATGGGTGAAGATGCCGCCCATATCGTCGGGAATGGCGCCCATGACGAAGCAGTTGAACAGCGTGACGCTGCGCGCCGTGCCGGCCCCGGCCAGGATCCGCCCCGCCGGCAGGAACTGGAAACCCGAGAGCGCCTCGTAGAACTTCGCCGCCCAGGCCTGGCGCTGCTCCTCGGGCTCAGCCTGCGCGACCGCCTGGGCAACCCGCCGCCAGCTATCCTCGATGGTTTTGTCCACAGGCTGCCCGTCGGCGGTCTTCAGCCGGTATTTCATGTCCCAGATCTGCTGGGAGATGGCGGCGACCTGCGGCATGGCGGCGATCCAGTGGCTCGAGGTTGATGAAAAGGGGCAATAGTCTAGGCCTTGGCCCGCGGCAGGGCAACGAAGAATGTTCCCTAAACGTTTCCCCTGCCCGGGCCGGTGCTAAGATATGGGGAGGGCTGGGAGAATCCAAAATACCCCCGGTTTCCACAGGCTGTGGATGATTTCCCCTGTGCGTGAATCACGTCTCGACAAGGGCCCCCCGAATTGCGTCCCATAGCGCCATGGATCAATCGCCGATCGCTCTGGCCCCTCTCCGCCGCTGGCTCGCCAACCAGGCCCTGCTGGCGACCCCGGTGCCGGTCGTTGCCACCGGCTTCGCCGATGGGCTGCTGAAGGCGGGCATTCCCCTGTGGCGGGCGCATCTCTCGGCCTCGACCCTGGACCCCGAGCTGGAATCTCTCGGCTTCACCTGGACCCGTCAGGGCGGCCGGGAGCGCGAGGAGTTCGGCCATGGCTCCTTCGAGCAGATCTCCCGCGACAGCCCGATCTATGACGGCGTGGTCGACGCCCGCACCCGCGCGGCCGAGCCCGGCTCGGCGAAGCGCGAGGACCTGGTCCTGATGACCCGCTACCGTCTCGCCGAAGGCGAAGGCCTCGAGCGGTATGCCGTCCTCCGGGAGTTCCGGGAGGAGGGGGCGTCGGATTATCTCGTCTTCGTGATTCCCTTCTCCACCGACGGGCTGCTGCACACAGTGCGCACCGGCGCGGTCGTCACCCTGGCCACGGACCGCGAAAGCGGCTTCTCGGACGCCGATGTCGCGACGATTGCCGACATCATGCCGGCCTTCGGCGCGGTGGTCCGGGTCGGCATGAATCTGGTATCGATCCGCACCGCGCTGGACACCTATCTCGGCCGCGATGTGGGGAAGCGCGTCCTGCAGGGTGAGATCCGCCGTGGTTCGGTCGAGACCATCTCGGCGGCCATCGTCTTCGGCGATCTCCGCGGCTTCACCGCGCTCTCCGACGCGGTGCCGCAGGACCAGCTCGTCACCCTGCTCAACGATTATCTCGAATGCCTTGTCGCCCCCATCGAGGCGCGGGGCGGGCAGGTGCTGAAATTCCTCGGCGACGGGCTGCTCGCGACCTTCGCGCTGGGCGAGGCGGATGCGAGCCGCCTCTGCGGCGACGCCCTGGCCGCCGCGCGCGACGCCCTGCGGCGCATCGAAAAGCTCAACGAGAAGCGTGCGGGCGCCGGCCTGCCGGTCACGACGATGGATATCGCACTCCATCTCGGCGATGTGCTCTACGGCAATGTGGGCTCGGACCGGCGCCTCGACTTCACGGTCATCGGCCCGGCGGTGAACGAGGCGAGCCGCCTCGAGGCTCTCTGCGGGCCGCTGGGGGTGCCGCTCATCGCCAGCCGGCGCTTCGTCGAGGCCTTGTCCGATCCGGCCCTGTGCCGGAGCCTCGGCGAGCGTCAGCTGCGCGGCGTGCGCAATCCGGTCGAGGTGTTCACCCTCGAGATGCCGGCAGTGGAGGCGTGACGGCCCGCGGCGCGGCCAGCCGCGCGCTCGCGCCCTCCAGCCGCTTCTCCAGCTCGGCCATGAAAGCCCGGCGATTGAGGCCCGGCGGAATCGGCGGCAGGAATTCCAGCGTGATGACGCCGGGCTTCTTGATGAAGCTGCGCCGGCTCCAGAACAGGCCCGAATTGAGGGCGACGGGAACGACCGGCAGGTCGAGGGCGCCGTAGAGAGCGGCGACGCCCGGCTGATAGGGCTTGTGCTGGCCCGGCAGGACGCGGGTCCCTTCGGGGAAAATGAGGATGTCGCGGCGCTGGTCACGGCGGGCCTTCGCGACCGCCAGCAAACGCTTCAGCGCCGCGGCCCGGCCCGCGCGGTCGACGGGGATATGCCCCGCCTTCATCAGGCAGACCCCGAAGAACGGGATATAGAGCAACTCGCGCTTCAGCACATAGGCGGGCTTGTCGAGGTAGAGGGCGAAGATCAGCGTGTCCCAGCTCGACTGATGCTTCGCCGCATAGATGGCCTGGCCGCGCCGGGTGTTCTCCAGCCCGATCACGCGATGGGTGAGGCCGGTGAGACGCCGAAGCAGCAGGAGCGCCCCTTTGACCCAGAGCCGCCCCACCCCATAGATGGCCGGATAAGGCAGGAGCAAGGCGGGGAGGCAGAGAAAAAGCACGACGAACGCCGTCCACAGATAGAAGGTCATGTTGAACAGGAACGAGCCGAGCTTCTCCATCAGCCCTTGCCCTCCTCCATGTCCGACGCCTTGCCATGGATCGCGATGCGCAGCAGGGCGACGAGATATTTGTCGTATTCGCTGATCAGGAGATTGGCGGAGCCGGGCGAGCGCCACCAGGACTGGCGCCGGAAGCGGTCGGGAAAGACCGGATCTGCGATGATCTCGATTCCCGGCATGGCGCTGCGGAACTCCAGCAGGCTGCGCGGCATGTGATAGTCGGCGGTCACCAGCCGGAGCGAATGGAGCCCTTCCGATTGCATCCACGCGGCGGTCTCCGCCGCATTGCCGAGCGTGCTGTCGGCGGCATAGCCGGCGAGGATGCAGCAGGCGATCAGCTTGGGCGTGGGCTTCTCGGCCTGGGGCGGCAGCGTGGCGATGATATCAGTGATATGGGTCCCGGCATTGACCCCCGAGATGAAGAGCTTGTCCGCCAGCCCGTGATTGAGCAGGCGGATGCCCTCCGCCAGCCGCTCGCTGCCCCCCGTCACGACGATGATGGCGTCGGTATGCTTCTCCGGCGCCTCGACCTTGGCCGGCAGGCCCGTGACGAAGACGACGAGGCCGGCGAACCAGAGGAAGGCCAACATCAGCAGGAAGCCGAGCAGGCGCCTCATGCCGGTTTCCCCGCCGCGTGGTCATTTGCGGACGCGCTGTCCAGCAATGCCGCCACGGCGCCCGCCAGATCCTCATGCACGGCCAGGGGCAGCAGATGGGCCGGCAGGCCGGCGGCCTGGGTGGCGCGGCCCTTTCCGCTGCGCACCAGGATGCGCTGGCAGCCGGCGGCAGCGGCGGCCTCCAGATCGGCGAAATCGTCGCCGATCATCACCGTCTCCGAAGGGGACAGGCGAAAGCGCGCCATGGCCTCGCGCAGCATGCCCGGCGCGGGCTTGCGCCGGGGACCGGCCTGCCGCGGATGGTCGGAGCAGTGGATCAGCGCATCGAGCCTGGCGCCCTCGCGGGCGAGCTCGGCGCGAAGCTTCTCATGGATGCGGGCTAGCATCGCCTCGTCGATGATGCCGCGGCCCACCACCCCCTGATTGGTGCAGACGGCGACCAGCCGGCCCGCCTCGTTGAGCCGGCGCACCGCCCCCGCCGCCCCGGGCAGAAGCACGAGCTCCGCGGGCGATTTGACCGAATCGGGGCGGTCGGCGTTGAGCACGCCGTCGCGATCGAGCAGGACGAGCCGCATGAGCGTCACGATGAGGCGTCACATCACCTTGGCAAGAGCGGTCATGACCGTATAGCGCGCCGTCACCATCACCAGCAATGCGGCCGCGAGAGGAAGCAGCGCCAACCCCACCCACTGTAGCGGCTCGAGCTCGAAGCCCGCCGCTGCCAGCTCGGGCAGAAGGCGCCGGCCGGCCTCGAAGACGAACCCGCCCGCGATCGCGCCTAGCGCGCCGCCGAGCAGCCCGCGGGTGAATGCGTGGCGCTGGAACTGGCCGGCGATATAGCCGTCATGGGCGCCGATCAGATGCAGGATCTCGATCACCCGGCGATGGGCGGCGAGTCCGGCGCGGGAGACGAACACCACGGTCAGCGCCGCCGCCACGCCGATGAGCAGAAGCAGGCCCAGGACCGCGCGGCGCACGGTGCGGTTGACGCCGGCGATGGCGCCGCGCCAGCGCCTGTGATCGTCGATCGAAGCACCCGGCGAGAGGCCAGCGAGCTTCGCCGCGAGCCCGGGGATATCGATCGCAATACCGGGCTTCGTGGCGACGCCGATCAGGTCGGGGAGCGGCAGGTCGAGGGCCTGGACATCGCCCCCCAGCCAGGGCGCCAGCAGGCGCGCCTTTTCCTGGTCGCTGAGCTCCACCGCGCTCTCCACACCCGGCACAGCGGCAATCGCGCCCATGACCGCGCTGCGCCGCGCGGTGGCCGCGGCGGCACTCTCGCCATCGAGGGGCGGCAGCTCGACGGTGAAGGCGGTCTCGATCTGACTGCGCCAGCGGGCGAGAAGATTGTCGAGCCCCATGCTGCCGGCGAGTGCGAGCGCTGCCAAGAACACCATGAAGCCGGTGATCGCCGGCAGGAAGACGCGCGCAGCGTCGCGATCGAGGGGAAGGTCGCTGCGCAGCATGGCTCAGCCGCCTGTGACCCTAAATGGCTCCGCCACGAGGCGGAGGTGGTTGTCGGCGATGCGGAGCTGCGGATGGCGGAACCCCGCGACCAGGGAATCATTATGAGTAGCGATGACAACTGTCGTGCCCAGCTTGTTCAATTCCTCGAACAGGCGCATCAGACGCAGCCCGATCCGATCATCGACATTGCCCGTCGGCTCATCGGCGAGGAGCAGCCGGGGCCGGGCGATGACCGCGCGCGCGATCGCGATACGCTGTTGCTGCCCTCCGGAGAGGGTGGCGGGACGCGCCTCGAGTTGATCGCCGAGCCCAACCCAGGCGAGCAGCTCGCGGGCATTTTGCTGCACCTCGGCCTCCCGCAGACCGGCGATGCGCAGCGGCAGAGCCACATTGTCGAGAGCCGATAGATGGTCGAGCAGGCGAAAATCCTGGAAGACGACGCCGATCCGCCGGCGCATCTCGGCGATGTCGTGCCGGGCGAGCTGGCCGACATCGCGGCCGAACAGGCTGACCAGCCCGCTCGCCGGACGCAGTGCCAGATACATGACGCGCAGCAGCGAGGATTTGCCGGCGCCGCTCGGCCCCACCAGGAAATGGAACGAGCCCGGCGCCAGCGTGAAGCTGGCCTCATGCAGGATCTCGGGCCCGGCGCCGTAGCGCAGCAGCACCTTGTCGAAGACGACCAAGCGGCAACGTCCTTGCCCCGGTGGAAGCGGAGCGCGAGGATGGCACAGCCGCTGTTTCCAGGCAAAGCGAGTGGGCTCATGGAACGGCTGGCGAAGCCGTCGCTCTTGCGCACCTTCAACGCCTTCGACCGCACTGGCCGCCTGACCCGTCCTCCTTATCGCCGCCTGGCTGCCGAGGCCTGGGCGCAGCTCTCCTATCGGCCGTCTCTGCCCGATGCCGGGCCGCTTCCCGACGGCAGGGAGCATGTCGTGCTGGTGATCCCCGCTTTTGCCACGACGGACACGATCACGCGCGCGCTCCGCGACTTCCTGACGCGCTGCGGCTATCGCGCGTTCGGTTGGGAGCTCGGCGTGAATTGGGGGCCGACCCCCGGCATCCTCGCGTCA
>DATFRE010000356.1:0-8898 GCA_035263545.1 Dongiaceae bacterium | reverse complement strand
CCGCCTACCGTACGGCCTTCGACCTCGCGGCGCGCGGCATCCCGGTGACGATCGCCGATCTCAGAGCCGAGCCGCGCCATGCCGCCGAGGCGCGGCAGCGCGGCATCGAGATGCTTGCGGGCACGGCTGTCCTGGATGTGGGCGGCGGCAGGACCGTTGAGAGCGCGACCCTCGCCGCGGTGAAGGGCGGCGCGCAGGAGAGCCGGGCTTGCAGCCTGGTGGGGGTCTCCGGCGGCTGGTCCCCGGTGATCCATCTCACCTCCCATACCGGGATCAAGCCGCGCTATGACGAGACGACCGCCGCCTTCCTGCCCGGCGGCTTCGCCCCCGGCCATTTCGGCGCCGGCGCGCTAACCGGCCGCTTCGGCCTCGCCGGCGCCATCGAGCAGGGGTCCGAGGCCGGCAGCGCGGCAGCCGCCCATGCGGGCCATGGAAAGATCGGCGCCAGGCTTGCCATGCCCGAAGGCGTCCCGGGGGACGGTGACCCGGCCCATGGCATCGAGCCGGTCTGGCAGGTTCCCAACTTGCCGAAGGGCAAGGCTTTCGTCGACTTCCAGAACGATGTGACGGCCAAGGACATCGCGCTCGCCCATCAGGAGGGCTACCACTCCGTCGAGCATCTGAAGCGCTACACCACCCTCGGCATGGGCACCGACCAGGGCAAGACCAGCAACATCAACGCCCTTGCCATCATGGCGGGCTTGCGCGAGGTCGCCATTGCCGAGGCAGGCACCACCACCTTTCGCCCGCCCTATGCACCCGTCGCCATCGGTGCGCTGGCGGGACGCAGCACCGGCCATCACTTCCGGCCCACCCGCCGCTCGCCGCTCCATGACTGGCATCTCGCCAATAACGGGGAGATGATCGAGGCCGGGCCCTGGATGCGCGCCTGGTGGTACCGCTGGGCGGGGAACTCCGTCGGCAGCGCCTATATCGAGGAGATGCGGCTGGTGCGCCAGGGTGTGGGCATCGCCGATGTCTCGACCCTGGGCAAGATCGACGTCCAGGGCCCGGACGCCGGGGAGTTCCTGAACCGGATCTATGTCAACGGCTTCGCCAAGCTGCCGGTCGGCAAGGCGCGCTATGGCGTGATGCTGAACGATGACGGGCTGGTGCTGGATGACGGCACCACCTCGCGGCTCTCCGAGACCCGCTATTTCATGACCACCACCACGGCCCAGGCCGGCGAGGTCATGTCCTGGGTCGAGTTCCTGCTCCAGGCCGCCTGGCCAGAGCTCAAGGTCCAGGTCGCCTCGTTGAGCGACGAATGGGCGGGCATGGCGGTCTCGGGTCCCAAGGCGCGCCAGGCTCTCGAGCTGGCCCTGCCGGGCAAGGACCTCTCCGATACGGCGCTGCCCTATATGGGCGTGCTGGAGACGGATCTCGACGGTGTGCAGGTGCGCCTCATTCGCCTCAGTTTCTCCGGCGAGCTCGCCTATGAGGTCTATACCCCCGCCGATTACGGGGTTGCGCTCTGGGAGCATATCCTGAAGGCCGCGGCGCCCGTGGGGATCAAGCCCTACGGGCTCGAGGCGCTGGCGGCGCTGCGCATCGAGAAGGGCCATGTGGCGGGGCTCGAGCTCGACCACCGCACCACCCTCGACGATCTCGGCCTCGGCCGGATGGCCGGCAAGGAGAAGGCCTTCATTGGCCGCGAGCTGCGCCAGCGCCCGAATCTCCAGGATCCCCGGCGCTGGAGCCTGGTCGGCATCGAATGCCTGGAGCCGGGAAAGCGCCTGCGCGGCGGCTCGATCCTCTTCGCCGCGGGCGACAGGATCGAAGGCCATGGCCGCGGCTACATCACCTCGGTCACCTTCTCGACGGAGCTCGAGAAATACATCGCCCTCGGCCTCTATCAGGGCGGCCTCGTTCATCAGGGGGAGGAGATCATCTCGGCCTATCCGCTGAAGGGCGAGCAGACCCGGGCGCGCATCGTCTCGCCGCATTTCATCGATCCCGAAGGAAAGCGCCTCCATGCTTGAGCGGCAATCGGCCCTGGCGGGCGTCCTCGGCCGCGGCGGGCGCAACGGCGCCGACGGCAAGCGGCGCCTGAATCTCGGCGAGCAGCGCGGCTGGTCGCTGACCCAGCTCGCGGGCTTCGCCGCGACCCTGGGCGAGCTGGCGCAGCCGGTACGTGCGCTTTTCGGTGTCGAGCTGCCGGCGAAGATCGGCGAGGTGGGGCCGGCCGCCTCGCACCAGCTCCTCAAGATCGGGCCGGAGCAGTTCTGGATCCTGGGTCCCCGGCAGGACGATCTCGCGCTCAGGCTTCAGGCCGAGGTCCCGCCGGCGATCGGCGCCGTGACGCCGCTCTCCCACAGCCGGACCCGGATCTTCGTGGAAGGGGAGGCTGCCCGCGAGCTTCTGGCCAAGGGCATCCCGCTGGATCTTGACCCCGATGTCTTCCGGGTTCGCCAGTTCGCCCAGACCGGCCTTCACCATACCCCCGTGCTCCTGCTGCGCGGTGCTGCGGATCGCTACGAGATCTTCGCCATGCGGAGCTTCGCGCTGTCGGTCTGGGAGTGGCTGACCGACGCGGCGCGGCCGCTGGGATATGACGTGGCCGGCTGAGATCAAGTCGGAAGACCGCGGAGCGCGCTCGATCCCGGTCAAGCTGGACAGGCCCTCCTGGCCTATGATGTTCTAGCGAAGATCGTGTCCCGGATTGCGGTGTGAGCGGAGCGGCGGAGGAGATCGGCTGAGTCCCGCCGCAGTCGGCATGGATGATATCTGGATGGGGATAGTGGGGCTCGGAGGAATGAATGGCACGGAAATCGACGCCTGAGCGCAAATCGGCTGAAACCGCACGGCTCGCGGAAGCGCGCGACCTCGGCGTGCCCTGGCGGAAATGGGGTCCCTATCTCAGCGAGCGCCAGTGGGGCACGGTGCGCGAGGACTACAGCGAAAACGGCGATGCGTGGAACTACTTCTCCCATGACCAGGCCCGCTCCCGCGCCTATCGCTGGGGCGAGGACGGGCTGGGCGGCATCTCGGACGACCGGCAGCATCTCTGCTTCGCGCTCGCGCTTTGGAACGGCAAGGATCCCATCCTCAAGGAGCGGCTGTTCGGACTGACCAACAGCGAGGGCAATCACGGCGAGGACGTGAAGGAATACTACTTCTACCTCGATTCGACGCCGACCCACTCCTACATGAAGTATCTCTACAAATATCCGCAGGCGGCATATCCCTATTCGGACCTCGTCGAGACCAACCGCCGCCGCACGCGCCAGGAGTTCGAATACGAGCTTCTGGACACCGGAGTCTTCGATGGGGATCGCTATTTCGACATCTTCGTCGAATACGCCAAGGCCTCGCCGGAAGACATCCTGATCCAGATCTCGGTCGCCAATCGCGGCCCCGAGCCCGCCACGCTGCGCCTGCTGCCGACGCTCTGGTTCCGCAACACCTGGTCGTGGGGGGATGACGTGCCCCGGCCGGTATTGCGCCAGACCGCGCCCGGCATCATCGGCGCATCTCATCCGGGTCTGGGCGAGCGGTTCCTGAGCTGCGATGGCGCCGATCAGCTGCTCTTCACGGAGAACGAGACCAACAACCAGCGTGTCTTCGGCAGCGCGAACCGCGCGCCCTATGTGAAGGACAGCATCGACAGCTATGTCGTCCATGGCCGGCGCGATGCGGTCAATCCCGAAGGCACGGGGACGAAGGCCTCGGCCCACTATCTGCTGACGGTGGGCGCCGGCGAGACGCGGCGCGTCCGTCTCCGGCTCCACGATGCCCCGCTGGCCGCACCCTTCGGGAGCGGCTTCGATTCCGTGCTTGCGGCCCGGCAGAAAGAGGCCGATGAGTTCTATGCCTCGGTGATCCCGGCGGCGGTCGGTGCCGACGGCGCCAATGTCATGCGCCAGGCGCTGGCCGGCATGCTCTGGTCCAAGCAGTTCTACTACTACGACGTCGATCGTTGGCTCGGCGAGCGCGGCGCCGCCCCTTTCAAGCCCAACCAGCGCAAGGCGCCCCGCAACGAACGTTGGCACCACATCTACAACGCCGATGTCATCTCGATGCCGGACAAGTGGGAGTATCCCTGGTATGCGGCCTGGGATCTGGCCTTCCATGTCCTGTCCCTGACGCTGGTGGACGAGGATTTCGGCAAGCACCAGCTCGATCTGATGCTGCAGAATCCCTATATCCATCCGAGCGGCCAGATCCCCGCCTATGAGTGGAACTTCGGCGACGTCAATCCGCCGGTGCATGCCTGGTCGACGATCTTTACCTACAACCTCGAGCGGGCCCGGCGGGGCGAAGGCGATCTCGACTGGCTCGAGCGCGCCTTCCAAAAGCTGACGCTCAACTTCACCTGGTGGGTCAACCGCAAGGACCGCTCCGGCAACAGCGCCTTCGAGGGCGGTTTCCTCGGCCTCGACAATATCGGCGTCTTCGATCGCAGCGCCCCGCTGCCGACCGGTGGCTATCTGGAGCAGGCCGACGGTACGGCCTGGATGGCGCTCTTCTGCCAGAACATGATCGAGATCGCCGCAGAGCTGACGAAGAACAACCTGTCCTATGCCGACATGGCCCTCAAATTCGCCGAGCATTTCCTGTGGATCGCCAATGCTCTGATCCACGCCGGGGATACGGGGATGTGGGACGAGGAGGACGGCTTCTTCTACGACGTGCTCAGGCTGCCTGACGGCCGCGCCGAGCGGCTGAAGGTCCGCTCCATGGTGGGGCTGCTCCCGCTCTGCGCGGTCACCGTCTTCGATGGCAAGCTCCTCGACAGCGATCCGGAATTGCGCAAGCGCTACACGCGCTTCCTCGATGCCCGCCCTGGGCTCAGGGCCTTCATCCACGATCCGCTCAAGATCGGGCAGGCGAACCGGCGGCTCGCCTCGGCCTTGGACGAGAAGAAGCTCCGCCGGGTGCTCGCCACCATGCTGGACGAGAAGGAGTTCCTCGGCCCCTACGGCATCCGCGCCCTCTCCCGCTTCCATGAGGAGCATCCCTATGTGTTCGAGGTGGGCGGCCAGACCTATGGTGTCTCCTATCTGCCGGCGGAATCCGATACCGGCATGTTCGGCGGCAACTCCAATTGGCGCGGGCCGATCTGGATGCCCGTGAATGCCCTGATCATCCGGGCCCTGCTCCAGTACCACATGTATTACGGCGACGACTTCCTCATCGAATGCCCCACCGGCTCCGGACGCCGGATGAACCTCTATCAGGTGGCGCAGGAGATCGGGCGGCGGCTGACCAGCATCTTCCTGCGCGACAAGAATGGGCGGCGACCCGTCTATGGGGGCTCGCGGAAATTCCAGGAAGACCCGCACTGGCGCGACCTGATCCTGTTCTACGAATATTTCCACGGTGACAGCGGTGCCGGGCTCGGCGCCAGCCACCAGACCGGATGGACCGGCGTGATCGCGCGGATCATGCATCTCTTCGCCACGAGCACATCCGAGCAGTTCCTCGAGCTGGGCCGGATCGCTGCCGCTGTGGATGTGGCTTCGACCCAGAAGGAGGCCGCGACAAGCGCGTCAACAGCCCGCGAGGCTTGATATGAGCGAGACCTATCATCCCCCCGTCACCGGCCGGGCAGGCCGTATCGGGTCGCGCATTCTTCACGAGCTGCGCGAGGCGCTGCCGCCGACGCTCTTCTTCTTCATCGGCTTCAACTTCATCGTGCTGACGACGAATCTTCTCGTCGCCCGATACGCCGTCGCGGTCAGCAATTTCATGCTCGCGACCCTGGCGGCGCTAGTCGTCGGCAAGGCGGTGCTGACCGCCAATGCGATGCCGTTTCTGAAGCTCTTCGACCGCGCCCCGCTGCTCCAGCCGATCCTGTTCAAGACGGCGATCTACTGGGTCGCAGTGTTCCTTGCGCGGCTGATCGAGCGCTTCGTCCACTTCACCCTGGTCGATGGCGGCCGCCTCGGGGACTTCTTTCCCTATCTGATCACCAGCTTCTCCTGGAGCCGGTTCATCGCCGTATCGCTCTGGATTCTCGTCCTCTTCCTCATGTATGTGACGGCCACGGAGTTCAGCCAGCTCTTCGGCCGCGGCGAGATGCGCCGGCTCTTCCTCACTTCGAGGCCTTCGGACCTGCAGCTGAACCGCCGGCAACGCGCGCGCGAGCTTCTGCGCTTCAGCCGCCTCGCTGACCAGCATTCGGTCGATGAGTTCCGCGATCCGGCCAGCCCCGCGCATCGCGAGCTGGTCGAGATCGTCGAGCGGCTGGCGCGCGTGCCGCCGGGGCGATAATCCGGAAGTCCGGCTCGCGAGGGCCGCAGCCCTACATCCGCATCCGCGCCCCTTCGGGATCGAACAGCGGCTCGGTGATGATGGTCGCCTTGCGGCGCTCGCCGATGATCTCGATCTCGAAGGCGCCTTTGCCGGTCTCGGCGGCGAATTCCTTCGGCACATAGCCCTGGGCTAGCGACTTGTCCACGTAATGGGCGAAGCCGCCGGAGGTGACCCAGCCGATCACCTTGCCGTCCTGCCAGATCGGCTCGTCGCCTAGCACATCGGCGTCGGCCGCGTCCACGATCATGCTGACGCGCCTGAGCGTCCCGCCGCTCTCCTTCTCCTTCACCGCCGCGTCGCGGCCGATGAAGTCGTTCTTGGCGAGGTCGATGAAGCGGTCGAGCCCGGCCTCGAAGACGCCGTAGATCGGGCGAAGCTCGCGATACCAGGTGGGGAAATTCTTCTCCAGCCGCATGCTGAGCAGCGCCCGCATGCCGAAATTGACGATGCCCAGATCGCGGCCCTTGGCCATGATCTCCTCATAGAGCCGGCGCTGATATTCCGGCGCCACCCAGATCTCATAGCCGAGATCGCCGGTATAGGTGACGCGGTTGATCACCGTCGGCACATTGGCGATGTCCATGGCGCGGTGGTCGAGAAACTTGAAGGCCGTCTTCGAGACGTCCTCGTCGGTCAGACGCTGCAGCAGGTCGCGCGCCTTGGGGCCCGCGAGCGACAGGCCGACGAGCCCCATATCGAAGCGCCTCACCTTGACCGAGCCGTCGGCCGGGAGATGCGCCTCGAACCAGCGCATATGGTATTTCTGCGCCTGGGAGGAGCCCCACATCAGGAAGCGCTCATCGCCCGCCTTGGCGATGGTGAAATCGCCGATCAGCTTGCCCGCCGGGTTCAGCATGGGCGTCAGCACGATGCGGCCCTTGCGCGGCATGCGGTTGGTCATGAGGCGCGACAGGAAAGCCTCCGCCCCCGGGCCGGTGAACTCGTATTTGGCGAAGTCGGCGATCTCGGTCACGCCGACGCCGTTGCGCACGCCGAGGCACTCCGCCTTCACATGGGGGAAGTCGTTGGAGCGGTGGAAGGAGACGATGTCCTTCGCCTCCACGCCCTTGGGCGCGAACCAGAGGGGCGTCTCGAGCCCCCAGCTATCGCCCATCACCGCGCCCTGCTCGATCATGACATCGTAGAGCGAGGTCGTCTGTTGCGGGCGGGCCGCCGGCAGCTCCTCATTGGGAAAGCGGATGGAGAAGCGCCGGGAATAGTTCTCCCGCACCTTCTCATTGATATAGGAGCGCGTCGCCCATTCGCCGAAG
Source organism: Dongiaceae bacterium (assembly GCA_035263545.1). Taxonomy (GTDB): domain Bacteria; phylum Pseudomonadota; class Alphaproteobacteria; order Dongiales; family Dongiaceae; genus DASXQK01. The sequence goes on along the minus strand of DATFRE010000356.1, from coordinate 1,369 downwards.
CGGGCGATGTCCATGGCCCAGACATCGAAGCCCGGATCGCCATTGACCATCCATTGCGAGAGCGCAAGGCCGACGCCGCCGCCCTGGCTGAAGCCCGCCATCACGGCGCAGGCACACCAGAAGTTCTTCAGGCCCTGCACCGGCCCCACCAGCGGATTGCCGTCGGGGGAGAAGGTGAAGGGGCCGTTGATGATGCGCTTGATGCCGGCCTTGGCCATGGCGGGGAAATGCTTGTGCCCCAGCTCGAGAGAAGGCGCGATGCGGTCGAGATCGGGCTCCAGCAGCTCGGTGCCGAAATCCCAAGGCGTCTCGCGGGGCTGCCAGGGCACGCAGGCCTTCTCATAGGTGCCCAGCACCATGCCGCTGCGCTCCTGGCGCATATAGATCTCGGCCTTGAAGTCGATGGCATGGGGCAATTCCTTGCCCCGCTCCTTGTTGAAGGCCACCACCTCCGGCATCTCGTCGGTCACGAGATACATATGCTCCATGGCGAGGACCGGCAGCTCGAGCCCGACCATGCGGCCGATCTCCCGCGCCCAGAGCCCGCCGCAATTGACGACATGCTCGGCCTGGATGTTGCCCTTCTCGGTGATGACGTCCCAGCTCCCGTCCGGCCGCGGCTTCAGCTCCTTGACTCGGGTCTGGAGATAGATCTCCGCGCCGGCGATGCGGGCCGATTTGGCATAGGCGTGAGTGGTGCCGGCGGGATCGAGATTGCCGTCGGCGGCGTCCAGCATGGCGCCGACGAAATGCTTTTCCTCCATCAAGGGGAAGAGTTCCTTCGCCTCCTTGGCCGTGAGCAGCTCCGTCTCCAGCCCCAGATAGCGGGCGCGGGCATGGGCCATCTTCAGCCATTCCATGCGCTCGGGCGTGTCGGCCAGCATCAGCCCGCCGGAGCGGTGGAGCCCGCAGGATTGCCCGGAGATCTTCTCCAGCTCGTCATAGAGGGCGATGGTGTAGCCCTGGAGCTTGGCGACATTGGGATCGCCATTCAGGGTGTGGAAGCCGCCCGCGGCATGCCAGGTGGAGCCGGAGGTGAGCTGGTCGCGCTCGATCAGCACCACATCGCGCCAGCCGGCCTTGGTGAGATGGTAGAGCACGCTGCAACCCACCACGCCGCCGCCGATGACGGCCACCTGAACATGCGATTTCATTGTCGATTGCTTTCCTGACGAAGGAGAAAACCCCGGTTACGGCGCGGGAGAATGCGTCTCCGGCTTCCGGGCGGTCAAGCCGGAACCCGCCGCCCGCTGTCCCAGGGGCGGCGCGACCCGCAGCAATGCGCTACTTGTAGGCGATGGCGGCGCTGGAGGGTCCGGCCAGGGGGATCACCTCGAAGCGGCGGAAGCCCGCCTCCCGGCACCAGGCG
>DATFRE010000355.1:0-10823 GCA_035263545.1 Dongiaceae bacterium | reverse complement strand
TGAAGACGAGGTAGACGAGCGAATAGCGCCCCGGCGCGACGGTTGTTGCCATATCACCGACGACAACAGGGATCGTTGTCTCGTCGGCCTTCCTCCGCAATTGAGCGAGCATCGCGGGCGACAACTCGATTCCGGCGACCGGAATTCCTCGCTCACGCAGCGGGATGGCCACGCGGCCGGTCCCGATCGCGAACTCGAGGGCTCGGCCACTTCCGGCGAGTTCTGCAAGGCGATCGACGGCCGGCCGCAACACTTCAGGCGAAAACATTCCGCTGCCCGGTGTGTCATAGCTCGCGGCTGTCTCGGCGTCCCAGATGTCTTCCGGGTGCAAGGCGGGGGTTATTAAGCGGCGCTCTTCGCTTCGCCCGCCAGCGGATAGTGGCAGGCGACCTGGCGGCCATCGGGAAGCGGGCGCAGGACCGGGCGCTCGGTGCGGCAGCGATCGGTGGCGTAGCGGCAGCGGGGGTTGAAGCGGCAGCCCGCGGGCGGGCTCATGGGGCTCGGCACATCGCCGGTCAGCACGATGCGCTCGCGCTTTCCGGGCCGGTCCAGCTCCGGCACCGGCACGGCGGAGATGAGCGCCTCCGTATAGGGATGCGCCGGGCTGCCATAGATCAGCTCCGTCGGCCCGGTTTCGGCGATCGCGCCCAGGTACATAACGGCGATCCGGCTCGATACCTGGCGCACCACGCTCAAATCATGGGCGATGAAGATATAGGTCAGGGACAAGCGCTCCTGGAGATCGGCCAGGAGATTGACGATCTGGGCCTGGATCGAGACGTCGAGGGCCGAGACGGGCTCATCGGCGACGATCAGCTTCGGCTCCAGGGCGAGGGCGCGGGCGACGCCGATGCGCTGGCGCTGGCCGCCCGAGAACTCATGGGGGAAGCGGTTCAGATGGTCGGGATGAAGGCCCACCAGCCCCATCAACTCCTTGAGCCGCCGCTCGATCTCGGCCCGGCCGAGACGGCGATGGACCCGGAGCGGCTCGGCGATCAGATCGCCCACCCGCCGGCGCGGATTGAGGGAGGCGTAGGGATCCTGGAACACCATCTGCATCTGGCGCCGGTAGGGCCGGAGCTGGCGCTGGGCCAGATGGGAGATGTCGGTGCCGTCCAGTAGGATCTGGCCATCGGTGATCTCGTAGAGGCGCATGAGGCAGCGCCCGAGGGTCGATTTGCCGCAGCCGGATTCCCCAACCAGCCCCAAAGTCTCGCCCGGCCAGACCTCCAGCGAGACCCCGTCCACGGCATAGACGATCTTGTACTGCCCCGGGATGACGCTGCGTCCGACGCGGAAATGCTTCTTCAGGTCGACGGCTTTCAGCAGCGGGCGGGTCGGCATCGCCGCGGGCGGGTCATTGGCCGCGCGCGCGTTCATGAGGCCTGCCGCAGGAGGCGGGCGGCATGCTGGCGCTGCCGCTCCTCCATGGAGAGATGGCAGGCCGCCTCATGACCGCCCTCGCCTTCCAGCGCCGGCTGCTCGCTGCATTTGACGAAGCGGAAGCGGCAGCGCGGCCCGAAGGCGCAGCCTTGGGGGAGACTCAGCAACGAAGGCGGGCTTCCGGGAATCGACGGCAGGCGCTTGGGCCGGGCGCCCTCCAGCGGCGGGATCGAATCGTGCAGACCCCAGGTATAGGGGTGCCAGGGCTGGGTGAAGATGTCGCGCTTGGAGCCGCGCTCGACGATGCGGCCGGCATACATGACCATGACCCGGTCGGCGATCTCCGCCACCACGCCGAGATCATGGGTGATGAGCACGATCGAGGAGCCGAAATCGCGGCGGAGCTTCTTCAGGAGCTCCAGGATCTGGGCCTGGACCGTCACGTCGAGGGCGGTGGTCGGCTCGTCGGCGATGAGGAGCGAGGGATTGCAGGCGAGCGCCATGGCGATGAAGCCACGCTGGCGCATGCCGCCGGAAAGCTCGTGCGGGAAGCGATCGACTGTCACCGAAGGATTGGGGATGCCGACCTCGCCCAGGAGCTCGATGGCGCGCTTGCGGGCCTGGCGGCGGGAGAGATCGAGATGGGCGCGGATCTGCTCCTCGATTTGCCAGCCGATGGTGTAGACGGGGGTCAGCGCCGTCATCGGGTCCTGGAAGATCATGGCGATCTCGCTGCCGCGCACGCTGCGCAGCTGGCGCTGGGAAAGCCCCACGAGCTCGCGCCCCTTGTAGAGGATCGAGCCTTCGATCACGGCGTTGGGGTCGTTGATCAGCCCCATCACGCTCATCAGCGAGACTGTCTTGCCCGAGCCGGATTCGCCGACTACGCCGACGATCTCATGGGTATCGATGCGGAACGAGATGCCGCCCACGGCGCGCAGCAGGCCGCGCTCGGTGCGGAAGGAGACCCTGAGGTCCCGCACCTCGAGCAGAGGCCTTTTCTCCTCAGGCGAGGCGGACGCGGGGGTCGAGGGTGGCATAGGCGATATCCACGAGGGCATTGGCGAGGACGACGAAGAAGGAGGCATACATGACGGTCGCCATGATCACCGGCAGATCGAGGTTCTGGAGCGCGTCATAGGTGAGCTTGCCCACGCCCTGAAGGGCGAAGACCACCTCGGTCAGGAGCGCGCTGCCGCCGACCAGGGCACCGAAATCGAGGCCGAAGAGGGTGACGAAGGCGATGAGCGAGGTGCGCAGCGCATGGCGCAGCAGGATGCGGCTCTCGCTCAGGCCCTTGGAGCGGGCGGTGCGGATATAGTCCTCATGGCTCGCTTCCACCAGATTGGCGCGCAGCACCCGCCCGTAGAGCCCGATATAGAGGGTGGCAAGGGTGAGCCAGGGGAAGAGCAGGGTCTTGAACCAGGTCCAGGGATCCTCCGTCAGCGGCGTGTAGCCGAGCGGCGGCACCCAGGAGAAGAGCCAGGTATCGTGGAGCCGGTTCTGGGTGATGAGGTTCACCATTTCGCCGAGCCAATAGACGGGCATCGAGATGCCGATCAGGCCCAGCACCATGAGGATGCGGTCCAGCAGGCTGCCCTTGGTCGCCGCGGCGACGATGCCGATGGCGATGCTGCCGACGATCCAGAAGACGGCCGCGCCGCCGACAAGGGAGAGCGTGATCGGCGCCGCCTCCATCACCTCGGGGATCACCTCCTGGCCGCGATTGACGAAGGAGGTCAGGTCCCGGGTGATGAAGAGACGCTCCATCATCAGCGCGTATTGGACCGGCAGCGGCTTGTCGAGGCCGAAGCTCGCGCGCACGGCGGCCACCACCTCCGGCGAGGCGTTGCGGCCGGCGATGCGCGAGGCCGGGTCGGCGCCCGGTGTCGCAAAGAAGATCAGGAACACCAGGATGCTGATCCCCAGCATCACGAAGACCATCTGGACCAGGCGCCGGATGAGAAGGCTCAGCATGATCAGCGGAACCGGAGCTTGGCCCGAGGATCAAGGGCATCGCGCACCCCATCGCCCAGGATGTTGAGGGCGAGCACCGACAGCACGATGGCGATGCCGGGGGCGATCGCGACCATCGGACGGGTATAGATCAGGTCCTGCCCGTCCTGGATGATGGTGCCCCAGCTCGCATCGGGGGGCTGCACGCCGATGGAGAGGAAGGACAGCGCCGATTCCGTCAGCATGTTGATGGCGACCATCAGCGGCACGAAGACGATCAGCGTCGTCATCACATTGGGCAGGATGTCGCGGAACAGGATGCGGTAGGACGGCACGCCGAGCCCGATGGCGGCGAGCACGAACTCGCTTTCCTTCAGCGCCAGCACCTGGCCGCGGATCGGCCGCGCCACATAGGGCACGTAGACGATGCCGATGATGAAGATGGGCAGCTCCAGGCTGCCGGAGGTGATGGAGATCGGGCCGATATCGAATCCCTTGGTGATCAGCACGATGGAAAGCGAGATCGCCAGGAGATAGATCGGAAAGGCCCACAGCACGTCGAGCAGGCGCGAGATGACGATGTCGATCATGCCGCCGAAGAAGCCGGCGATGAGGCCCGTCAGCGCCGCCAGCACCAGGCAGAGGATCGTGGAGGTCCCGGCGATCAGCAGGGAGTTGCGCCCGCCATAGAGCAGGCGCGAGGCGACGTCGCGCCCTTGGGCGTCCGCGCCGAGGAAGTAGTTACGGATGTCCCAGGTCGGGCCGAGGGGTACGGAGCCCAGCCCCAGCCCCTCGGTCGAGGGCTCGATCAGGGCGACGCTCTGGCCGTCGACCATGGTCGTCCCGTCGATATTGGAGGTGAAGGGGTCGGTGTTGGCGACATACGTGGCGTAGAGAGGTGCCGCCAGGCAGGCCAGCACGATCAGCACGAAGAGCCCGAGCGCGCCCATAGCGGCCCGGTCGGCGACGAGCTTGCGCAGCGCCCGCGCCCAGGGACCGAGGGCCGGCCGCTCTTGAGCGGCCGCCCCCTGCCCTACTTCCGTCGTAACCGGTAGGTCCGTCATCCTGACGACGTCTTCCGATGAGCCGGCTGTCGGATCAGCCGATGGCCGATCCGACACCCACCGGATCTACTGGATCCACGACGCCGTGTGCTGCCAGTAGTACTGGGCATTGAACACGTAGTTCTTCACGCGCTTCGACAGGAAGTCGATGTATTTCGGCGTGAACAGCACAGCAACCGGCGACTGGTCTGTCGTCAGCTTGTCGATCACCGCCCACTGCTTGTTGGCGGCCGCCGGATCGGTGACGCCGAGAGCAAGCGCTGCGTCCATCTTGGCCTGGATGTCCTTGTCGCAGAATCCGGCAATGTTCGGCGAATTGTCCGAGCCCGGATGGAAGGTGCCGCAGCCCAGCAGCACATTCAGGAAGTCGGAGGCCGCCGGGTAGTCCTGGTACCACTGCGAGACGCTGATCTGAACCTTGTTGTTGGTGTTCTGGATATAGGTGAACTGGATGTTCTGGGAGAGCGCCTTGACGCTGGCGTCATAGCCGATCGCCTTCAGCACGCTCTGCAGATATGTCCCGATGGAGCGGTCGACGGTCAGGTCCTGGACGATGATCGTCACCTTCTGTCCCGCCGTGCCGGATTCCTTCACCAGCTCCCGGGCCTTGGCCAGATCCGGCGCCGTCCACTTGGTGCCGGGGTTCTTGGTATAGGGGCAATAGGGCTCATAGCCGGGAAAGCCCGGGGGCAGGACCTGACAGGCGGGCTGGGCCAGCACTTTGCCGCCGAAGAGCTTCACCGTCGCATTGCGGTCGATGGCGAAGTTTACCGCCTGGCGGGCCTTGATGTTGTTGAAGGGCGGGATGTTGACGTTCATCGGCGCATACCACATGGCCGTCAGCGTGTTGATATGCACCTGGCTCTTGTACTTGCTGCCGATCTCGGCCAGGCGATCCGGCGGCGGCTGGTCGAGAGTCCAGTCGGCCTGGCCGTTCTCGATCGCGGTGATCTGGGCCTCCTGAGTCAGGCCGAAATCGTAGTGGACCTCGTCCGGATAGCCGTCGGGCTGGGCGTCCTTGCTCCACTCCTTGAAGTAGGGATTGCGGACGGCCTTGAGCTGCTTGTTGGGGTCGTAGGCGGCGAACATATAGGCGCCGGTCCCGACGATGGGGGTGCTGCCCATGTCCTTGGCCGGCGTATCCGCCGGCAGAATCACCCCATGGGGCACGGCGAGCTTGTCGAAGAACTCGGCATCCGGAGCCACCAGGTGAATGGTGACGGTGTTCGCGGCCTCATCGGCGACGACGCCGCCATCGAGCGTGCAGGTGGCCGGCGTCTTCAGGCAGGCATCGGCACCGACGATGCCGTTGTAAAAGGACCCTGCGGTCGGGGTCGAGACCTTGAAGATGCGCTGGAAGGAGGCGACCACGTCCTTGACGGTGAGCTCGCGCCCATCGGCGAACTTGATGCCCTTGCGGATCTTGAAGACATAGGTCTTGCCGCCGTCCTGGGGCGTGGGCATCTCCTCGGCGAGATCGGGCACGATGGTGAAGCCCTCGCTGCCCGCCGCATGCTTGAAGGTGACCAGACCGTCATAGACGTACTGGTACATGGTCCAGTATTGCAGCGTGTAGTTGATCTTCGGATCGAGGCTGCCGCCTGCCGATTGCGACAGCAGGCGCATGATGCCGCCCCGATGATCCTGTGCAGCCGCCGGCTGCAGGCTCGCGGCCATCAGGCCCGCGGCAGCCACGGCTCCCATCAGCCAGGTTGTTCGAGTCATGATTGTCTTCCTTCCTTCCCTGTTTTGTTGTCGTCAGTTCGTCCTTTGTCGACTCTATTCCCCTCGGCGTTCATTTGCGGCCAAAAAATCCGCCACCAGCTTCAGGCAGGCCTCGCCCTCCTCGAGATGCGGCAGGTGGCTCGACTCCTCGAAAATCGTCCAGCGGACGTCGGGAATCCGGTCGGCATAGGGCTGGACCGTCGCCGGCGTCGCTTCGTCATGGCGCCCGGAGATCAGCAGGACCGGCGCCTGGATGCGCCCCAGCCGATCGATGATGCTCCAGGTCTTGAGGGTGCCGATCACGTGAAATTCGCTGGGCCCGTTCATGGTGTGATAGACGGTCGGATCTTCCTGCATGTACTGGAAGCTGCGGTTCAGCGATTCCGGCCAGGGATCGAGGCGGCAGAGATGGCGGTCGTAGAAGACCCTCACCGCCGTGGCATATTCCGGCGAATCCGTCGTGCCCGCGGCCTCACGCCGGAGCAGCGCCCGCTGCACCTCCGGCGGCAGCGCCTCGCGCAGGCGATCGGCCTCCTGGACCCAGAGCACCATCGAGGCGGGGGAATCGGAGATTACCAGTGAGCGCAGGCCCGCCGGCCGGCGCACGCCATGCTCGGCCCCCAGCATACCGCCCCAGGATTGGCCGAGAAGGTGATAGCCCTTCTCGATCCCGAGATGGCGAAGGAGATTGTCGAGCTCCGCCAGGAACAGCTCGACCGTCCAGAAATCAGCCGCCTTGTCCCGGAGATGGGTCGAACGGCCGGCGCCGAGCTGATCGTAGAAGATGACGGCGCGGCCCTCGACCGCCAGACGTGAATAGGGCTCGAGATAGTCATGCGTCCCGCCCGGTCCCCCATGAAGCGTCACCAGGGGCAGCTTGCCGGAACCCAGATCACCGACCACGCGGTACCAGGTGCGATAGCCGCGGAACTCGGCATGGCCTTCCTTGCGCGCCAGCACGGTGCCGCTATCCAAGAGGCTGACCTCCCTCACGCATCACCGCTCTCATTTGTCATGTTGGGCGAGGAACTCGCCAACGACCTGGAGACAGCGCTCGGTCTCCTCCACATGGGGCATGTGGCTCGAATTCTCGAAGATGGTCCAGCGCACATCGGGGATGTGATCCGCATAGGGCTGCACTGTCGCCTTCGTCGCCTCGTCATGGCGCCCGGAGATCAGCAGGGTCGGCGCCTGGATGCGGTCGAGCTTGTCGATGATGCTCCAGCTCTTGAGATTCCCCACGACATGGAATTCACTGGGCCCGTTCATGGTGTGATAGACGGTCGGATCCTCCTCGATGGCGGCGAAGGTGCGGGCGACCTCCGGCGGCCAGGGGACGCGGCAGACATGCCGGTCGTAGAAGACCCGCACCGCCTTGGCATATTCCGCAGAGCCGGTCGTGCCCGCCTTCTCATGGGCGAGCAGCGTTGCCTGGACGTCGGAGGGCAGCTTCTCGCGCAGCTCGTTGGCCGCTTGCAGCCAGAGCTCCATGGAGGCGGGCGAATCGGCGATTACCAGGGCCTTCAGCCCCTTGGGCCGGCGCACCGCATGCTCGGCCGCCAGCATCCCGCCCCAGGACTGGCCGAGAAGGTGATAGCGCTGGGCGATGCCCAGATGGCCGAGCAGGTTGTCGAGCTCGGCGAGGAAGAGCTGCGGCGTCCAGAAATCGGAGCCTTTGTCCCGGAGATGGGTCGAGCGGCCATTGCCGAGCTGGTCGTAATGGACCACCGCGCGCCCATCCTTCGCCAATCCCTTGAAGGAATCGACATAGTCATGAGCGCAGCCGGGACCGCCATGGAGGATGACCAGGGGTGGCCTCCCCCCCTCCAGGTCGCCGGTGATGCGGTACCATGTTCGATAGTCCCGGAAGCCGGCATGGCCTTCCCGGGTCTTGGCGTTCGGCGCGCCCATGGCTGTTCCAGATGCCTTCCCTGTCTTCAGGCCCGAGCCGAGCCGTCAGCTACGACATTTTGACGGCTAGGCTAGTGACCGTACCCGCCGATGTAAAGTGCCGGCGCTGCACTGCACAAAAGCGTGACGGCGCGGCGACGGAAAAATAGTCCCGGGCCCTGCGCCCCGGCTACCTATCAAAAATGAGAGGATTGGAAACTTGACCCCGGCGGCCGAATCGCTAGCGTCGGAGGCCGTGACCGTCGAACCGGCCCTCTTCGCCCAAGCCCTGGCCCGGGCCCGCAGCATCCCCGAGCGAGTCGATCTCGCCGCCCGAGAGCTGCTGAAGCTCGGCTTCGATTCCATGTGCTACGACTTCACGCCGGTGCCGCTCACCCATCAGGGCCAGGTCATCGCGCCCAATCTCGTCGAGCCGCGCAACGTGCCGGAGAGCTTCACCCGGCTCTGGCTCGAGAAGGGCTATGCCGAGATCGACCCGGTCCAGGCGCTGGCCGTACGCGCCAACCTCCCCTTCGTCTGGTCGGTGCTGGAAGGCAGCCGCTCGGCCCTGCGCCAGGTGCTCTCGCCCGCCCATGCACCGGTGGTCCATTACCTGCGGGACACGCGGATGAGCGTCGGCATCACCGCGCCCCTGCATCTGCCCGGCGGCGAGTTCGCGACCTTCACCGGCGTCAGGATCGACCCCGAACCCGGCTTCGAGGCGGATGCGGAGCATCACCTCAGCGATGTCGCCCTCATCGGCGGTCTGCTCCATGCCAGCATCTATCCCTGCCTCGACAGCAAGACGCGGACCTGCCGCCATGTGCATCTGACCCGCCGCGAGCGGGAATGCCTGGAATGGTGCGCCCAGGGGCTGACCACCAAGGAGATCGCCGTCCAGCTCTGCCGCTCGGCGGCGACGGTCACATCCATCTGGAGAATGCCGCCCGCAAGCTGGGCGCGCGCAACCGCGCCCAGGCGGTGGCACGGGCCGCCCATTACCACTTCCTGGAAGGCGTGCACTGAGCCGTTCTTGCCCTCTCCCGCGCTTCGGGGCGGGAGAGGGAGGGGACCCGTAGCGCTAGCGAAGGGGAGGGTGAGGGTTTGGCGAGAACGGTGCTTGGAATGCCCTCACCCCGCGCCGTCGCTTCGCGCCGGCGCCCCCTCTCCCGTTTCAAAGCACGGGAGAGGGGAAAGCAGAATGACAGGCGGCCAGGCCAAGGGCCCCGCCAAGCGACCTACACGTCATGGAATTTCCCCCTAGAAGCGACCCGGGGCCGAGGCTCGGCGGTTTTTCGGGCAAATTCAAGCATGTTCGGCCGTCGCCGTTTCGTCATCGAACCGTCAAAGGAGGGGAACGTCCCGCTGTCATGCTGGCCATGATGCGGCCGTCCGGCCGCGCTTTCCCTTGGAGGATGCGATGAGGAAAGACCTTGGCCTTTATGCCGCCCTGATTCTCTCGAGCTCCCTGCTGGCGGGGAGCGCCGGCGCGATCGAACCCTTGGGAGGCACCGATTTCAACGTCAAGGCCAAGGTCGATCTGAAGACCCTCGACCGCAACAACTTCATCGCGGTCTTGACCCCGGTCGCCAAGGGCGAAGGGACCAGCGAGCTGGTCTTCTACGACTTCGCCGACACGCTCTGCGACCTGCTGGCCAAGGAATCCCAGGGCTTCACCGACCAGACCGGCATCAAGGTCAAGCATGTCTGCGTCGACGGTGATACGGCGACGCAGCAGATCATCGCGGCCGAGCAATCCGGCAGCAAGCCGCCGGTGGATGTCTTCTTCGGGCCCAACAACTCCATGCGGGCGATGACCAAGGCCGGGGCGATCGCCAATCTGCCGCTGGTGACGCTGGTACCTCAGGCCCAGGATCTGGACAAGGAGGCGGCGCTGCGCTCCCGCGGCTTCCAGCATGGCGGCACGGTGATCCCCTTCCACCGCAATCAGACGGTGATCGCCTATGACGCCGCCAAGATCGCCGAGCCGCCCTCGGGGCTGGTCGAGATCTTCGACTACGCCAAGGCCCATGACCTGAAGGTGGCGGTGACCAACCCCACCAAGGGCGGCAGTGGCTCGGGCTTCATCGAGAGCGCGCTGCTGGCGCTGGCCCCGGAGTGCAAGAACGACCTCTACGACTTCTCCCTGACCGAGGATCAGTGGATATCGATCTCCGCTGAAATTGGCCGAAACGGCTTGAGACATAGGAAAGCCCTTCTATCCTTGCGATCCAAGCATAATTAGCCTAGCGTGGCGTATCAGGGCGTTTCGCACTGTTGTGGACAGAACGCTACCCACAGAGCGATTTGGGTAGCGGGTAGCGATTTGGCGGGTCATGCGGCTCACAGACAAAGGCATCGTGGCACTCAAGCCGAGGCCCGACCGATACGAGGTCTGGGAGGACGGCCGCACCGGATTTGGGCTGCGGGTCGCGCCCTCCGGCCGCAAATCGTGGCTGTTCATGTATCGCTTCGCAGGCCTGGCCCGGCGGATGACGCTGGGGACCTATCCGGGCGTTGGTCTGGCGACCGCTCGCGTCGCCTTTGCCGAAGCCAAGCGCAAACTTGATCACGGTGAGGATCCGGGGGCTCTCGCGCGCGCCGAGAAGCGGGCGGAGCGCGATGCCAGCACCGTGGGGGAGCTGATCGACGAATATCTCGCCAGGTCGGCCAAGAATTTGCGAAGCCGCTCCGAGGTGAAGCGAATTCTGGAACGCGACGTAAGGGCGGCATGGGGGCATAGGAAGGTCAAATCGATCAAGCGCCGCGATGTCGTGTTGCTGCTCGATCCGATCGTCGATCGCG
>DATFRE010000354.1:0-3886 GCA_035263545.1 Dongiaceae bacterium | reverse complement strand
CTGGCCGAGCAGGGTATCCCGCATGCGCGCTGCGTGGTGTTGATCGAGGCCTGCGAGGAATCCGGCAGCTACGACCTGCCCTTTTATGTGGAACATCTCGCGCCCCGCATTGGCAATCCGTCCCTCGTGGTCTGCCTCGATTCCGGCTGCGGCAATTATGACCAGCTCTGGCTGACCACCTCGCTGCGCGGCATGGTCGCAGCGACGCTGACCGTCCGGGTGTTGACGGAGGGCGTGCATTCCGGCGATGCCTCGGGCGTCGTCCCTTCCAGCTCCCGCGTCCTGCGCCAGCTCGTCTCCCGTCTCGAGGACGAGGCGACCGGCGCCATCCGCCTCCAGGACCTCTATGTCCAGGTGCCGCCCGAGCGCATCGCCCAGGCGCGCGTCGCCGCAGCGGCCCTCGGCGATCAGGTCTATTCCAAGTTCCCCTTCGTCTCCGGCATGAAGCCGGTCACCGGCGATCTGGTGGAGCTGGTGCTGAACCGCACCTGGCGGCCCCAGCTCGCCACCATCGGCATGGAAGGCCTGCCGACGCCGGAGAATGCCGGCAATGTGCTCCGGCCCTATACCCGTGCCCGCCTCAGCCTGCGCCTGCCGCCGACGGTGGATGCCGAGACGGCGGAAGCGGCGGTGAAGCGCCTGCTGGTCAGCGACCCGCCTTATGGTGCGGAAGTCGAGTTCGAGGGCGGCCGCGCCGCGACCGGCTGGAACGCCCCGGCGCTCGCTCCCTGGCTCGAACGGTCGCTGGCCGCCGGCTCGGAGGCTGCCTTCGGCCGGCCGCCGGCCTATATGGGCGAAGGCGGCAGCATCCCCTTCATGGCCATGCTGGGAGAGAAGTTCCCGGCGGCGCAGTTTGTCGTTACCGGCGTGCTGGGCCCGCATTCCAATGCCCATGGCCCCAACGAATTCCTCCATATCCCCACGGCCAAGCGCGTGACCGCCGTGGTCGCCAATGTTCTGGCGGATCACGCCCAGGCGGACCACAAGCGGGCCGCATGAGGGTCGATCATCTCGTCTGGTATGCCGGCGATCTCGCGGATGGGGAGCGGCAGCTGGCAAGGCTCGACAGCGCCCCGGTCTATGGCGGGGTGCATCCGGGCGAGGGAACTTGCAACAGCCTGCTCTCGCTGGGCCCGGCGACATATCTCGAGATCCTGGCCCACGACCCGGCTCAGCCGGCGAGCGCGCTCGACCCCGAGATCGCCGGGCTCAAGGGTCAGGGGCTCTATCATTGGGCGGCCGGCGGCGTCGATCTGGCGCCGCTCACAGGCCGCGCGCGGGCGGCCGGGCTCATCGCCAGCGATGTGGTGAGCGGCGGACGGGCCAAGCCCGATGGCACATGGCTCGGTTGGAGGCTGCTGGGGATCCGCGATCACGGCTTCGGGGCGCTGGTTCCTTTCTTCATCGACTGGGGCGATGGCGCGCACCCCGCTTCGACGGCTCCCCGTGGCGGACGGCTCGCGAGCCTGGAGCTCATCTCGCCGCGGGCGGCTGCCCTCAGAGATCTCTTCAAGGTATTGGAGTTGGATTTCGCGATCGCCGAGGGCGAGAAGCCCGGGATCACCGCTACTCTAGAAGGCGCCGGCGGCATGCTGAGGCTCGATTCCTTCGATCCTTTGCCGCGTGGCTATGTCATCTGACGAATCTGATTGAACTGGAGAAGCGAGGGGGAGGACGGATGGCAGATCTCAAGGGCAAGCGCGTTATTGTGACCGGGGGCTCGACGGGCATCGGCGCCGCCATCGCCGAGCGCTTCCTGGCCGATGGCGCCAAGGTCGCGGTCTGGAGCCTGAACGAGGCGCGCTCCGCGGCCATCGCCGCGCGGCTCCCCGGACTCGCTTCAGTGCTGGCCGTCGATGTCGTCGACCCCGCCGCCGTCGATCCAGCCTTCGCGCGATCGCTGACGAGCCTCGGCGGGCTCGATGTGCTGATCTGCAATGCGGGCATCTCCATCCGCCATGATTTCGTCGATATCGAGCGCGCCGAATTCGAGCGTGTCCTCAAGGTCAATCTCTTCGGGAGCTTCCATGCCAGCCAGCTGGCGGCGCGGCACATGCTAGGTCACCAGGGCGGGGCCATCCTCTTCACCGCCTCCACCAGCGGCGTGGTCGGCTATCGCCACTATGCCGATTACAACGCCAGCAAGGGCGCGGTCATCGCCCTCATGCGCTCCATGGCGCTCGAGCTGGCGCCGAAGGTGCGGGTCAACGCTGTCAATCCCGGCTACACCCTGACCCCGATGCAGGAGGCCGAGTACAGCCCCGCCATGCTGCAGCGGGTGAACGACGCCATTCCCATGGGTCGCCACGCCCGGCCGGCGGAGCTCGCGGGCCTTTTCGCCTATCTCGCCTCCGACGAGGCGGCCTATGCCACCGGCCAGGTCTTCACCCTCGATGGCGGCGAGAGCACCGGCACCCTCGCCGGAACGCTGTAGGCGCAGCGAACACCTCAGAAAATCCCTGCCTCGAGCCCGGCGGCCATGAGGGTGCCGAGTTCCTCGCATTGGCCGACGAACTCTTCGCGGAAGGCACCGCGGCAGATGAGGTGGGGCTGGACCGCACGCCAGCGGAGGCCCGTCGTGATGCGCTCGACGGCGCGGCTGGTTCCGGTGCCGTCCATCCCGGCGCGGATATAGAGCATGTAGGGAAGGCCCTGCTTTTTCTCGAGGCAGGGATAGTAGATGCGGTCGAAGAAGTCCTTGAGGGCCCCACTCATATAGCCGAGGTTCTCGGTGGTCCCCAAGATGATCGCCTGGGCGGCGAGCACATCCTCCGCCACCGCCTCCAGCGGCGGACGCAAGACCGTCTCGACGCCGGCGATCTCGGGCGAGCGCGCACCCCGCAACACCGCTTCGCTGAGCCGGCGCGTGTTCTCCGAGGGGCTGTGGGCGACGACGAGGAGGCGCCGGGTCTCCGTCATTCGCGGTCGAGGGTGAAGAGCTCCTGGGCGTGGCGCACGCCGCGCAGCGCGTAGCGTCCGACGGAGGCGAGCCGCGGGCCGCCTCCGCCCAGGGCCTTGGCGAAGGCGGTGGAGAGGAGCAGCGGCTGATCGGCCGAGCGGCACATGGCGGCGATCCGGCTCGCCTCGTTGACGGCGGGGCCCACCACCGTGAAGTCGAGGCGGTCCGGGCTGCCGACATTGCCGAAAAAGACCTCGCCGATATGGAGGCCCAGATACATCTGCGTCACCGGCAGGTTCTCGGCGCTGCGCCGGGCGTTCAGGGCGGCGATCCGCTCCGCAGCACCTGTGGCGGCGGCGATCGCCGCGATGCAGGCCTTGCCTCGATCCTCGGCCGGGAACATCGCCACCACGCCATCGCCGATCAGCTTCAGCACATCGCCGCCGGCGGCTTGGATGGCGCTGACCACCGCCTCGGCATAGTCGTTCAGCAGCGGGATGATCTGCTTCGGCTCGGCAGCGTCTGTGATGCCGGTGTAGCCGCGGAGGTCGCTGAACCAGAGCACGGCCTCGATCCGGTCGGCGACGCCGCGCTCGATGCGCCCGCTCAGCACCTGCCGTCCGGCCTCGCGGCCGAGATAGGTCTCCACCAGCGCCTGGGCGGTACGGCCGAGCGAACCGCATTTCATCGCCAGGGCGAGGAAGGGCGAGAGCCGGCGCATCGCCAGGACATCCTCATCGCTGAAGCCCTCCGCGCGGTCGGTCTCCCAGCCGGAATAGACGCAATCCATGTCGCCGACCGTGCCCTCGGCGGCGAAGCGGTTCATGATGCCGAGATAGTCCGTGATTCCGGCCTTGTACGACTCGCTCATCTGGGGAAATTCCAGGACCGTCTCGGGGCCGAGCCGCCGGCGCAGATAGCTCTCGCCGGTCTGGACCAGATGATAGAAGGTGCTGCGGCGGTAGCTCTCGGCGGCCTCGCCCTGGT
>DATFRE010000353.1:0-2434 GCA_035263545.1 Dongiaceae bacterium | reverse complement strand
GGCGGGGAGGCGCTAGAAGCGGCATGCAGAAGCGGGCCTTCTTCCGCAACCGCTGGCTGGGCGCCGCCCTCGTCGTCCCGCAGCTTCTGCTGATCTTCACCTTCTTCTACTGGCCCGCCGGCAAGGCGCTCTACTGGGCCTTCACCCTGCAGCGGCCCTGGGGCGGCGGCAATGAATGGGTTGGCTTCGCCAATTTCCACGACATGCTCGTCGATCCGGTCTACTGGAACTCGGTCCTGCGCAGCCTCGTCTTCGCTCTCGTTTCCACCGGGATCGCCATGGCCGCGGCCCTGGTGCTGGCGGTGCTGACGGATCGCGAGCTTCGCGGCCACAAGATCTATCGCAGCGCGCTCATCTGGCCCTATGCCATCGCAGCACCTGCGCTGGCGCTTGCCTTCCGCTTCATGCTGGCGCCGGAGGCGGGGTTCCTGGCCTTCCTCAACAAGCTTTCGCCCGGCCTCTGGAATCCGACCCTGAACGGCTTCGATGCCATGGTCGCCATCATCATCGCCTTCGCCTGGAAATCCGTCGGCTACAACTTCATCTTCTTCCTCGCCGCGCTCAAATCGATCCCGCGCTCGCTGATCGAGGCGGGGGCGATGGATGGGGCCGGCTTCCTGCGCCGGGTCCGCGACATCCAATTGCCGTTGCTGGCCCCGACCCTGTTCTTCCTGCTGGTGATCGGGCTGACGGACAGCTTCACCGACAGCTTCGGCATCGTCGACATCATGACCAGCGGGGGGCCGGACCGGGCGACGGAGCTGATGGTCTACAAGATCTATTTCGATGGCTTCAAAGGCCTGGACTATTCCGGCGCCGCCGCGCAGAGCATCATCCTGATGCTGCTGGTCATCCTCCTGACCGTCGTGCAGTTCCGTTTCGTCGAGCGCCGCATCCACTATCGCTAGAAACCCCATGGTCGAGCGTACCCCGATCTTCAACCTCGTCAGCCAGATCCTGCTGTTCCTCGGCCTGGTGACGGCGCTGGCGCCCTTCGCCGTGGTGGCGATCGCCGCGACCCAAGACCTGCGCACGGTCAATCTGGTCCCCATGCCGCTCATCCCCGGGCGCCATTTGTGGGAGAACCTGACCGAGGCCTGGAACCGCGTCGATTTCGGCGCAAAGATGCTGAACAGCTTCGTCTTCGCTACTGGCGTGGCGCTGGGCAAGGTCTTCATCGCCGCGCTCTCGGCCTTCTCCATCGTCTATTTCCGCTATGCGGGGCGGATGCTCGTCTTCTGGCTGATCTTCATCACCCTGATGCTGCCCCTCGAGGTGCGCATCGTGCCCACCTATGCGGTGGCGGCGAATGCGCTCGGCCCCTATCAGACGCTGCTCGATTTGACCGGTATCACCTGGCTGATCCAGCGTCTGGCGGGCATCGAGGTCTCGCTGCATTGGGGTCTGCTCGATTCCTATACCGGACTCATCCTGCCGCTGGTGGCGACCGCCACCGGCACCTTCCTCTACCGCCAGTTCTTCCTGACGCTTCCCGACGAGCTGCTCGAGGCGGCGAAGATGGATGGCGTCCGGCCCTTGCGCTTCTTCCGCGACATGATCCTTCCCCTCTCGCGCACCAACATGGTGGCGCTGGGCACCATCATGTTCGTCTGGGCCTGGAATCAGTATCTCTGGCCGCTGCTGGTCACCACCGACAAGGCCCATGGCACGGCGGTGACGGAGCTCAAGGAGCTGATCCCCGGCGCCTTCGGCATCCCCGACTGGAACGTGGCCATGGCGGGCACGCTGATCGTCATGCTGCCCCCGCTCCTGGTGGTGATCTTCCTGCAGCGCTGGTTCGTGCGCGGCCTGATCGCGCCGGAGAAATAGGCGCGCCATGGCCGAGATCGCGATCCGCGCGCTGCGCAAGGCCTATGGCCGGGCCGAGATCCTGCATGGGATTGATCTTTCCATCGGCGAGCGCGAGTTCATGGTCATCCTCGGGCCCTCGGGCTGCGGGAAATCGACCCTGCTCAGGATGATCGCCGGGCTCGAGGAGATCACCGCCGGCGAGATCGCCATCGACGGCCGGGTCGTCAACAAGCTCGAGCCCCGGGAGCGCGGATGCGCGATGGTCTTCCAGAACTACGCGCTCTACCCCCATATGAGCGTCGCCGGGAATATCGGCTATGCGCTCAAGGTCGCCGGCATCGCCCGGGCCGAGCGCCAGGCGCGGGTGGCGAAGGTCGCCAAGACGCTGGGTCTGACCGCCCATCTCGACCGCAAGCCCGCGGCCCTCTCGGGCGGCCAGCGCCAGCGCGTCGCCATGGGCCGCGCCATGATCCGCGAGCCCCGGGTCTTCCTGTTCGACGAGCCGCTCTCCAACCTCGACGCCAAGCTGCGCGTCCAGATGCGCCTGGAGATCAAGCGCCTGCACCAGCGCCTCGGCACCACCAGCGTCCGCCAGCTATTACTATTTCCTCAATGATTTCAC
>DATFRE010000352.1:0-7788 GCA_035263545.1 Dongiaceae bacterium | reverse complement strand
TCGAAATTGAAGAAGGTGTCGGTTCCGGCGCCGCCGGTGTTCTGGGGCGAGCCCTGGAGGGTGAGGTTTGCCGTGACTCCGCTGGTGGCATTCGCATAGCTGAGAGTATCGACGCCGTCGCCGCCGTCCATGCTGTCATTGCCCGGGCCGCCCTCGACCATGTCGTTGCCGGGACCGCCCAGCAGGGTGTCGTTGCCCTCATTGCCCGTCAGGCTGTCGTTGCCGGCATTGCCTGAGAGCGTGTTGTCGGCCTGGTTTCCGACGAGCGTGTCGTTGCCGTTGCCGCCGATGGCGTTCTCGATCAGCGATCGCGGATCGTTATTGTAGAGATAGGTGTTATCGACATTGCCATGCGCCAGGTGGGCCCCAGGCATGCTGCCGAGATCAGCCAGCTGGGCCGTCGAGAAGGTGGACCAGGCGCCGGCCTGAGGTCGATGGAAAGATTCGTCTTGTAGTTCGAGAGGTCGTAGGTATCCGTCCCGCCGCCATCCCAGATGGCCTCGTAGATCTTGTTCGCCGTCGATGCGCCCTGACCGACGCCGTTGATGAACATCTCTCCCGTCGTCGGGCTCCAGCTATAGGTCGTGTTCCCCGCATTGGTGCTGTAATTCGCCCCGTACAGTCTCTGCAGCGCGGCGATGTCGTCGATCATGTAGGTCTGGTTTCCGCTGCCGGCGGCATTCGTGTAGGTCAAGCCGCTGCCGAGATAGGAGTGGTAGTCCATCACCGACCATTCGCCCGAATCATGGCCGGCGGGCAGCACGCCGTGCTTGCCGTCATTCTCCTGGCCGTGCTTCAAGCCGAGGGCGTGACCGATCTCATGCAGAATGGAAACATAGGCATAGCTGCCCTTCGTCGGCACCACATTGGCGATATTGCCCAACCAGACATCGCCGCCTTCCTTGCTCGCCGATGGCAGATAGGTCCAGGAGGTGGGCGGGACGGCGGAATCACCGAAGCGGATCATCGCGTGCTTCGTGTTGCTTTCGGTGATCTGGGTGAAGGTGAGCAGGGTGTACTGGGAGATCAGTTCAGTGCGTATCGCGCCACGCTTTGCTGTGCGCTGGAGAGCCCGTGGAAGCCCCTGAGCGGTTCCCCGGCGCCATAGCCGCTGCCGTAATTCGACGCAGATGTGGGGAAGCTATAGGTTATGCTGTGCGTGTCCCACGCGCTGCCGCTCAGCAACCCGTTGATATCCTGGGCAGTGAAGCCGATACCGGCATTGCCTCCCGCGCCAAGGTTCCCGATGCTCGTGCGTATGGGCGCATTCAGGCCATAGGCGAGCGGCTTCGGGATATCGGCGGCAGCCGAACCCCCGAACAGGGCTCCAGGAACCAAGTTCTCCATTCCGGTTTTCCCAACCCGTCGGACGCGGGTGGATGTTACGCCGCAGGGCTCCCGCGGTGAAGTCTCCTGCTACCCCTGGTAGTGGAGGGAACAGTTGACAGCCAGTGGCGGTAGCTTTCGGTAACTATTGAGCCTATAATTCAGATAGATGATGGATCGATAGGCTCGTATCCCGATAAACGGCGCGCCTGCGCCGAGCAGAAGAGGATCCCGGCATCAACCGAGCATATATAGCTGGGGAACCGTCAACTTGATGGCTAGAGCCGGCACGGGGTCTCCGACAGAGGTTCGGACCGCGATAGGGTCGTGCCGTGCCGCCTTCATGTCCACCGCGACCTTCAGCCTGGTCATCAACCTGCTAATGCTGGCCGGGCCGCTGTTCATGCTCCAGGTCTATGACCGCGTGCTGACCAGCAACAGCGTGTCGACGCTCGTCGCCCTCACGGTTCTCCTGGCAATTCTCTATGGCTTCTATGGCGTCCTGGAACTCATCCGCCAGCGCATCATCGTCCGGATCGGGCGCCGAGTGGATGAGACGCTGCGGGGACGGATTTTCGATGCGGTGATGGCCCATGCCTTGCGCCGGTCCAACGGCGTCGCTGGCCAGCCGGTCAGCGACCTCGTGACCATGCGGCAATTCCTTTCGGGTCCGGCACCTTTCGCGCTTCTCGACATGCCGTTCACGCCGATCTATCTGGCGGTCATCTTCTCCCTGCACTTGCTGCTGGGCGCGACGGCTTTGGTCGCAATCGTCGCCGGCTTCGCCTTGGCCGTGATCAACGAGTTCATGACGCGCCAGCCGCTTGCGGCCGCCAACCGCGCGACCCAGGAAGGCGTCCTCTTCACCGAAGAATGCCGGCGCAACAGCGAGGCCGCCCATGCCATGGGCATGCTGGGCAAGCTGCGGTGGTTCTGGCTCGGCCGCCAGCAGCAGGCGCTCGATGACAATACGCGCGGAAGCGATCGCGGCGGCCTCGTCGCCACGATATCGAAAGTCGAGAGGCTGTTCGTCCAGTCTGCCATCCTGGCCGTCGGCGCCTATCTGGCGATCGAGCAGCAGATCACGCCGGGCGCAATGATCGCGGCTTCCATCCTGCTCTCGCGGGCCCTGGCACCGGTGGAAATGGCCGTGGCGCAATGGCAGAGCTTTCTCGCCTTCCGGCGCGCCCTCGGCCGGCTCGAGACCGTTCTCGAGGATGTGCCCGTGCAGAAGGAGCGGATGCCGCTGCCCGCGCCCAAGGCCCGGCTCGAGGTGGAGAATCTGACGGCCTTCCTTCCGGGGCAGGAGAGGCCGCTCATCCAGGGGATCTCCTTCCGGCTGAACCCCGGCGAGGCGCTTGGCGTGATCGGACCCATGGGAGCCGGCAAGTCGACCCTCGGCCGCGCGCTTGTCGGTGCCTGGCCCTATTGCCGCGGTCAGGTTCGACTCGATGGCGCCACCTTCGACCAGCGCGATCCCGATCTCATGGGGCGGTTCGTCGGCTATGTGCCGCAGGATCTGCAGCTCTTCGATACCAGCGTGGCCGCAAACATCGCCCGCTTCGCACCCGATGCGGCGCCCGAGGCGATCGTCGCGGCAGCGCGGCTGGCCGAAGCGCATGACCTCATCCAGCGCCTGCCCGAGGGCTATAACTGCCGGATCGGCGAGAACGGGGCAAGACTCTCGGCCGGCCAGCGGCAGCGGATCGGCTTGGCACGCGCACTGTTCGGGGAGCCGGCGCTGCTCGTCCTTGACGAGCCCAATGCCAATCTCGATTTCGACGGCGAAGTGGCCCTCGACAAGGCCATCCGGGAGATGAAGGCGCGGGGGGCTGCGATCATCATCATCGCTCATAAGCCGAGCGCGCTTGCCGCCGTCGAGCGGATCCTGGTTCTGAGGGACGGCCGCACCCTCGATTTCGGCGAGAGAGACGAGATCCTGCGCAAGGTCGCCTTCCGGCCCGCGCCGCCGCAGACGCGCCCGCCGCTGACGGTCGTGAACGAGGACTGAGGATGAGCCACCCGCCGAAGCCCATCGACACGCAGCGCTCGCTTCGCGCCTACCAGCTCCTGGGCTTCGCCGTCATGCTGCTGCTGGTCGTGGGCGTTGGCGGCTGGGGCGCGCTGGCGCCGATCAACGGGGCGGTCATCGTGCCCGCGACCGTCGCGGTCGAGTCCTACACCAAGAAGGTGCAGCACCGCGAAGGCGGGATCGTGAGCGAGATCCGGGTGAAGGAGGGCGACGACGTCAAGGCGGGCGAGGTGCTCGCCGTCCTCAGCGATACGGATACGAAGGCCGATCTTGCCATCATCGAAGGGCAGCTGGACGAGGTCATGGCCAATCGGGCCCGGCTGGAGGCGGAGCGCGACGATGCGGCGGCCCCCGTTTTCCCGCCCGAGCTCCTTACCCAGGCGGACGATCCCAAGCTCGCCAAGATCCTGGACGGCCAGCGCAAGCTCTTCACATCGGAGACCGCGTCGCTGCAAGGTCAGAAGGACCAGCTTCAGCAGCGTGCCGCCCAGCTCGCCGAGGAAATCCGCGGCCTCCAGGCACAGCTCGAATCGAACGAGAAGCAGACGAAGCTGATCAATGAGGAGCTCAAGGCCTTCAAGGGGCTCGTGGCAAAGGGGCTGATCGAGGTCACGCGGGTTCGCGAGCGGGAAGGGGCCGCGGCCAACCTGGAGGGCGAGCGCGGCCAGATCATCGCCAGCATCGCCCAGGCCCAGGAGAAGATCAGCGAGATCAAGCTTCAGATCATTCAGCTTCAGGACGATGCGCGGGCGAAGATCCTGACGGATCTGAGCGATGCCGAGACCAAGATGACCGAGCTGACCGAGCGGCGCGACGCGGCGCAATCGAGACTGTCGCGCACAACGATCCGCGCGCCCGTCGCCGGCTATGTCTATCACATGGCGGTTCACACCATCGGCGGTGTGCTCGCCCCCGGCGAAACCATTCTGGAGATCGTGCCCCAGTTCGACGATCTCGTCCTTGCCGGCCGCGCCCGTCCGCAGGATATCGACAAGATCCAGATGGGCCAGACGGCCCTGGTGCGCTTTCCCGAGTTCAACCGCCGGACGACGCCCGAGATCATGGCCACCGTCACCTATGTCGCCGCCGATGTAACGCAGCCGGTGCTGGCCGGCCGCGACGGCATTTCACCCTATTACGAGCTGCGCCTCACCATCGACGCCAAGGAGCGCGCCAAGCTCGAAGGCAAGGCGCTGAAGCCCGGCATGCCGGCCGAGGCCTTCCTGCAGACCGGCGCCCGCATCGCGCTCAGCTACTTCCTCAAGCCCCTGACCGACCAGTTCGCCCATACCTTCAAGGAGGAATGAGCGGCTTGGTCTGTCGGGCGCGCCCTAGCCGCGCTTCTCCAGCGGCACGTAGGAGCGCTGGGTGGCGCCGGTATAAAGCTGGCGCGGCCGGCCGATGCGCTGGGAGGGATCCTCGATCATCTCGATCCACTGGGCGACCCAGCCGACGGTGCGCGCCACGGCGAAGAGCACCGTGAACATGGAGGTGGGGAAGCCGATCGCCTCCAGGATCAGGCCCGAATAGAAATCCACATTCGGGTAGAGCTTGCGCTCGACGAAATACTCGTCCTCGAGCGCGATGCGCTCCAGCTCGAGGGCGAGCTCGAGCAGCGGCAGCTCGCGCTTGTTCAGCTCGTCCAGCACCTCGTGGCAGGACTTGCGCATCACGGCGGCGCGCGGGTCGTAGTTCTTGTAGACCCGGTGGCCGAAGCCCATCAGGCGGAAATGATCGTTCTTGTCCTTCGCCCGGGCGATGAACTCGGGGATGCGCTTCTTGTCGCCGATCTGGCGCAGCATGTTGAGCACGGCCTCATTGGCCCCACCATGAGCCGGGCCCCAGAGAGAAGCGATGCCGGCGGCGATGCAGGCGAAGGGATTGGCGCCGGAGGAGCCCGCCATGCGCACAGTCGAGGTCGACGCGTTCTGCTCGTGATCGGCATGCAGGATGAAGATGCGGTCCATCGCCTTGGCGACGACCGGGTTCACCTTGTAGTCCTCCGCTGGCACGGCAAAGGTCATGCGCAGGAAGTTCTCGGCATAGGTCAGGTCGTTGCGCGGATAGATGAAGGGCTGGCCGCTTGAATATTTGTGCGCCATGGCCGCGATGGTTGGCATCTTGGCGATCAGGCGGTGCGAGGCCACTTCGCGCTGGCGCGGGTCGTTGATGTCCGTGCTGTCGTGATAGAAGGCCGAGAGCGCGCCGACCACGCCCACCATCACCGCCATCGGATGCGCATCGCGCCGGAAGCCGCGATAGAAGGTGTGGATCTGCTCGTGCAGCATCGTGTGATAGGTGATGTTCTGCCGGAACTGCGCCTTCTGCTTGGCATCGGGTAGCTCACCGTAGAGCAGCAGATAGCAGACCTCGAGGAAGTCGCTCTTCTCCGCCAGTTCCTCGATGGGATAGCCGCGGTGGAGCAGCACGCCCTTCTCGCCGTCGATATAGGTGATCTTCGACTCGCAGGCCGCGGTGGAGGTGAAGCCCGGGTCATAGGTGAAGACGTCCTGCTCGCTGTAGAGCTTGCGCACATCGATCACCCGGGGCCCGAGCGTGCCGTCCATGACGGGCAAGTCATAGGTTTTGCCCGAGGCCGGGTCGCTGACGGTGACATGGGCTTTGGCCGAATCCTTGGCCTTCAGGGCGGCGTCATTCGCCATGGGTCACCTCCGATTGTGCGTTGCAGAATGTGCACTGCAATAAAGATAGGCCGGAACCGATTTGGGTTCAACGTTCAGGCCTGGTTTTGCCCTCGAATCGTGCCGTTTTTTCTATGAGCTAGGGCCATTGCCGGCATCCGCCAGCCGGCCCAGAACCTCGTCCCTTCCGAGAACGGCCATGACCTCGAAGACCCCTGGCGAGACGGTCGATCCCGTGAGGGCCGCGCGCAGGGGCTGGGCGATCTGGCCGAGCTTCAACCCCGCCGTCTCGGCGTAGCTGCGCACCAGCTCCTCGAGCGCTGCGGACGTCCATTCTACCTTGTCCAGCCGGCCCAGTAGGTCGGAAAGATGACCGCGCGCGACCGGGGTCAGAAGCTTGGACGCCTTTTCGTCGAGGGGTATCGGCCGCGACCGGGCATAGAACATCGCGTTGTCGGCAAGCTCCTCCAGGGTCTCGGCCCGCGCCTTCAGCCCATCCATCCCGTCGCCGAGGCGCGCCTCCGCCGCGCCATTGGGCGGCGCACCGAGGCGCTTGGCGACCCGCGGCAGGACGAGGCCGGCAAGGCGTTTGTTCTCCGCCGCCCGGATGTAGTGGCCATTCAGATTGTTGAGCTTGGCGAGATCGAAACGCGAGGGCGAGCGGCCGACGCCCTCGAGATCGAACCAGCCGATCGCCTCCTCGGTCGAGATGATCTCGGCATTGCCATGGGCCCAGCCCAGCCGGAGCAGATAGTTGCGCAGCGCCTCCGGCAGATAGCCCATCTCGCGATAGGCCTCGGCGCCGAGCGCGCCATGGCGCTTCGACAGCTTGCTGCCGTCGGGCCCGTGGATCATCGGCACATGGGCGAATTCCGGCTTGGCCCAGCCGAGCGCGTCATAGAGCTGAACCTGGCGAAAAGTGTTGGTCAGGTGATCGTCGCCGCGGATGACGTGGGTGATGTCCATGTCGTGATCGTCGACGACGACGGAGAGCATGTAGACCGGCGTTCCGTCGGCGCGCAGCAGCACCATGTCGTCGAGCTGCTCATTAGCGACCTTGACCTCGCCCTGAACGCGGTCGATCACCGTTGTCTCGCCGCTGCGCGGCATCTTCAGGCGGATCACCGGCGTCGCATCCTTGGGCGCCTCGGCCGGATCGCGATCGCGCCAGCGGCCGTCATAGCGCATCGGCATGCCTGCCGCCTTCTGCGCCTCGCGCATCGCCTCAAGCTCCGCCGGCGTGCAATAGCAATTATAGGCCTTGCCCTCGGCCAAAAGCTGGCGCGCCACCTCGGCATGGCGGGCGGCGCGGGCGAACTGGTGCACCACCTCGCCGTCCCAGGCGAGGCCGAGCCAGGAGAGCCCGTCGATAATCGCGTCGATGGCGGCCTGGGTGGAGCGCTGGCGATCGGTGTCCTCGATGCGCAGCAGGAAGCGGCCGCCGGTATGGCGGGCATAGAGCCAGTTGAACAGAGCGGTGCGCGCGCCGCCGATATGCAAATAGCCCGTGGGCGAGGGAGCGAAGCGGGTGACGACGGTCATGTTCTGCTGAGAGGTCGGTGGAAGGGCATGTCTAGCACAGCCGCGCGCGCCATCACAATGCAGGCTGGGTGCTCGTGCCGGCCTGCAATCTTTGGCTGAGCGAGGGGCCGTCACCGGAAGCCAGTCCGCCGTGCCCGAGGACGTTCTCTCGGCCATGCGGGATTCGGGTCTCGCCCATCTTCTCTCCGTCTCGGGCCTGCATGTGGGCTTGGTGGCCGGCATCCTGTTCTTTCTCTGCCGGGCGGT